>CBFDDG010000062.1:0-14049 GCA_965603505.1 uncultured Phycisphaerae bacterium
TGGGCCCCCAAGCCGCCATCCCCGCCGCCATCTTCGTCTTCGTCTGCATCATCACCGCCTCAGCCCTGGCCTCCATCTGGCAGCGACGCGCCACTCCGGCCATCGGGCCAGATCCGACATTAGCAGAATAAATGCCGGATATTAGGAAACCCTTCTTGTATTCTGCCGACAATTGGGATAGCATAATAGGTTCTTTAGATTCTCGAATAGACCCCTGCGGGCAGCCACAGTTGGCTGCCCTTCCATTTAACCCAATGTGGTGAGGAGTATCCGAGCATGGCTTGTAGACTGGCAATCGCAGGAGTGACCGGCGCGGTCGGTCAGGAATTCCTGAGCATCCTCGAAGAGCGGAACTTCCCGTTCGATTCGCTCAAGATGCTTGCGAGCAGCCGTTCGGCGGGAAAGAAGATCCCCTTCAAGGGCAAGGAATATACGGTTGAGGAACTGACGAAGGACAGCTTCACGGGGATCGACATTGCCCTGTTCAGTGCCGGCGGGGGGCGGAGCAAGGAGTTTGCGCCTGCGGCCGTAAAAGCCGGGGCCGTCGTTGTGGACAACTCCTCGGCCTTCCGGATGGACCCCGAGGTCCCGCTCGTGGTGCCCGAGATCAATCCCGAGAAGATCAGGGAGCACAAGGGGATTATCGCCAATCCGAACTGCTCGACAATTGTCGGGATCGTGCCGGTCTGGCCGCTCCACAAGGTCAATCCGGTCAAGAGGATGATCGTGAGCACGTACCAGGCCGCCAGCGGAGCGGGGATGTCCGCCATGTTGGAATTGGAGAGCCAGAGCCGCGACATCCTCGACGGCAAGCCCGTCGTGTGCAAGGCGATGCCGTATCAGATCGCCTTCAACTGCTTCAACCACAACTCCGCGCTGGGTCCGAACGGGTACAACGAGGAAGAGATCAAGATGGTGAAGGAGACCCGCAAGATCTTCGACTGTCCCGATATTGGGGTCACGGCCACCTGCATCCGCATCCCGGTGATGCGGACCCATTGTGAGAGCATCAATCTCGAATTCACGAACCCGATCACGCCGGACGAGGTGCGGGATATCCTCGGCAAGGCCCCGGGCGTGACCGTCCTGGATGACCGGGAGCACAACCGCTTCCCGATGCCCATCGATGCAACCGGCAAGAATGATGTTTTCGTCGGGCGGATTCGCCAGGACGAGTCCCTGCCGGACAATCGCGCCATCAACATCTGGATCGCCGGCGACCAGCTCCGCAAGGGCGCCGCCTTGAACGCCGTCCAGATCGCCGAACTGCTGTAGGTGCGATCGCGTTGACCTGCCGATCCCGCGCAGGACCGTAGCGGGAGTAGGGGGGCGGGCGGAGCGGTCGTGGTGGGTGACGCAGTTCGTTCTGCAAATTTGTGGCGCGACCCTCGTCAGTTGCTGGAGCGATTGTTACACTACGCTGGATGGCTCCACGCAACGTCAAGCTGACAATCGCCTACGAAGGCGCCGATTACCACGGCTGGCAAATCCAGCCCGGCTTCACGACCGTTCAGGGAGTGCTCACGGAGGCTGTTCGCAGTCTGCTGGGCCCCGAGGCCCGAGTCTGTGGGGCCAGTCGGACCGATGCCGGCGTCCACGCCCTGGGCCAGGTCGGCCTGATTCAGATCGATTCACCCATCCCGACGGAGAACCTGGCCAAGGCGATCACCGACCGGCTGCCCGAGAACGTCGCCATCGTCAAAGCCGAGGATGTCCCGATGGGTTTCGATGTGATCGCGGACGTAACGAAGAAGCTCTACCGGTACACGATTCACCTCGGCCCAGTCCGGCCTGCGCTGCACGTGAGGCATTGCTGGCACCTTCCCGCCGGGCTCGATCTTCAGGCGATGGGTGAGGCGGCCGGGCTCCTGGTGGGCAGGCGGGATTTCAAATCCTTTGCCGCCGCAGCGGATAGCAGAGAGGATACGGTCCGCACGATTTTCCGTTGCGACGTCACCGACGGGCCTGCGGATGACGGACGCTGGGTCTATGTCGATACCGAGGGCGACGGCTTTCTGTATAACATGGTCCGCAACATTGTTGGGACCCTTGTGGAGGTCGGCATCGGCCGGTGGAAACCAGACAAGATCCCCGGGATACTCGAAGCCCGGGATCGCAGGGCCGCTGGCCCGATCGCGCCGCCCAACGGCCTGTGCCTGATGTGGATCAAGTACTGACGTGGCGCTCCGGCAAGGTTGTGTCGCCCCGGAGAATCGACTTCTGCGGTTGACAGGTTACGATGGATTATGAAGATCGTCCACATCATAACGCGACTGATCCTCGGTGGGGCCCAGGAGAACACGCTGATCACCTGCAAGCTCCTGGCCGAGCGAGGGCATGATGTCACTTTGATTACCGGCCCGGCGCTCGGTCCGGAAGGCCAGCTTTTCGACCAGACGAAGGGCCGGAAGTACCGAACCGTTGTCATCGACGAGATGCGTCGCGCGATCGAGCCCATCAAGGACACCGTCAGCTACGTCAAGCTCAAGCGGCTGCTTCGTGACCTCGAGCCGGACATCGTTCATACGCACAGTGCAAAAGCGGGCATTCTGGGCCGTTTTGCCGGTTGGTCGCTGAAGGGCGCGTGGGCCCAGGACCGGCCCGCCGTAGTGCACACGCTCCATGGACTTTCCTTCCACCGCTACCAGAGACCCTGGCTCAACTGGCTCTACATAGCCATCGAGAAGACGGCCGCCGAGCGGACGGATGCCTTCATCAGCGTCGCCGACGCGATGACCGAGCAGAACAAGGCCGTCGGCATCGGCGTGAACAAACCCTACGTCACCGCCTACTCCGCCATCGATGAGGAGCAATTCCTGAGTTCCATCCCACAGGAGAGGCAAAAGGAATTCCGGGAAACGTACGACATCCCCGATAACGCCGTGGTCCTGGTCACCATCGCCCGTCTGTTCATGCTCAAAGGCCACGACTATATCATCGCCTCGGCGAAGGAGCTGTCGAAGCGGTTCGACAATGTGATCTGGCTCTTCGTGGGCGACGGCAACTTAGCGGACCACTATAAGCAGCAGATCCGGGATCTTGGTCTGGCCGACCGCTTCCGATTCACCGGTCTGATGCCGCCGGACCAGATCCCGCTGGCGATCCAATCCTCCGACATCCTCGTCCACTGCTCGCTTCGCGAAGGCCTCGCCCGCACCCTGCCCCAGGCGATGCTCTGCGCCCGGCCGGCCATCTCCTTCGACGTAGACGGCGCCCGCGAAGTCGTCAACGAAAACACCGGCCGACTCATCGAGCCCAAAAACGTCCCACAACTCATCGAAGCCTGCGACGAGCTGATCCGCGACAAAACGCTCCGCGAGAGACTCGGCCAAACCGCCCGCGAATCTGTCACAACGAAATTCGCCCCCGACACCATGGTCGATACGATTGAGAAGGTCTACCGCTCTCTGTGCCCGTGAGGCCTATTCGATCACGTGGATGTCTTTCCTCCTGCACATTTCCTTGAGGACTTTGGGCCAGACGGTGGCGCTGACTTCGCCGAGGTGGGCCTTCTTGAGGAGCAGCATGAAGGTCCGGGACTGGCCGATGCCGCTCGGCCGGTTCTTTTTGGGCTCTATATTGCCTGCCATGCCGCTCGGATGGTTCCTCCACATCGTCCCGTACCAGTTCGTCACTCCGTTCGTACCATTTGCGGCGTCGCTTCAGATAGGAACGTAGAGACTTGATGTCCGCTTTCTGCCTTGCCATAGGTGTACATTCTCGCACCGTCTGGATCTGCCTGTCAACCCGTTTTCCTGCCCTTAGGACACTCAGGAAACACGTTAGAACGCGCGGAAACCGCCGACCAACGGATGGGCTGGGGAGTAAGGACACCCTCTACAATGGACGGTCTTCTCTGCCCTGTTCTGGAACCCCTTCCGGGTCACTCTTCTGTGGGCAGTGAATCGACCGGTTCGAGGTCAAATTCAATCGTGGCGGCCTTTCCCCTCGGCAGCGGTGCCAAGACATGAGGTGGTTCCGACAGTTGCCCGTCGTAATAGATAGCTCTCGCTGAGAAGCGGCCGCCTCTTGCCGTCCTGAACTCGACTGTCAGTTGGTCTGCCTGCATTCCCGTTTCGGCTAGAGTGCCGTCCTCGTTATACGTGAAGACGTGCGCCGGGGCACGGTCAGGGCCGCTGCCACCAGCTTTCTCTGCATACCTGTACCTATTGCCGTAGAGGTCCATTCCGTGGCTCTTTTCAAGGTAGGCATTCAATGCGTCCGGTGTGAAACTCCTGGAAAACTCAGGTACGTCTCGTACGAGGTCGTAGACGGAACCGATAATATGGATTGGCATGAGAAGAAACAGCTTAGTGCTTTCACCAGCCTTCACATTGATAGGGAGCGATGTGGGCGAGCCCTCGCTATCCAAGAGCTTAGTCTCGATATCGCGTTTCCGCCCATGAATTCTGGAAACCGCCGTGTAGTGAGTGACAGATACGGTCGCCCGGCCGTTGTTAGAGATAATGACAGGCCAACGCGCGGTGATAACAGTCTTCTTGGGGCCGGCGAACGAAGGGATTCTGGCGAACCGCGTTTCACAATCATCGCAAACGTCTCCTCCCTGCAGTTCTATAGATATCTCCTCCTCGAGAGACTGCGCAGATTCATGGCCAGCAGACTGGTCAACGTACACAGGACCGTGTGCTTCACCAATAGTGGCAACACGGTTCCCCGGACTGTTTTGAATGTTCGTCGTAGCACTTGCCTGGTTAGCATCCTTCGGAGAATTCGGCCTGGCACCACGCACGTGCCAAGCCCAAAGTAAGAAGATGACAAGAATCACAGCGTAGACCGGGTACTTGATGTACTTGCGAGATAGGAACGGGAGCCATTCAAACTGGAGTAGAGCAAACCAACCAAGCACAACTACGAAGCCAAGGAGGATGACGCCAACGAAGGGAAGGGGACTTATTATGTTAATCGCCTCCCTTGCAAGCATCAACGTTATCGACAGAATCGCGGCTCCAATTCCCTCCTTAGTCTTCTTATCCATTGTGGACAGTTTCGGCATATCGGTCCTCACGGACGTACACTTCCGCTTTTTCTTCTGCCGTGACATGTTGAATATCATACCACGCACCACCCCGCGGTCAAGCATCCCGCCGTGGTCTATCAGAAGAAAGGGCTTGCATCGGTCGGCCCGATGTGGGACAATGGCGGAGAACTGTGTGGTTGTGTGCTCTTGATGGTCTGTTCGGATCGTGCTCACTCCTGTGTGGCCTTGAAAGAACAGGCCGGCAAACGAGCCACCTTGGAAGGGAGCGAGTATGGCTTTGATTAAATGCTTAGAGTGTGGGAACGCCGCCTTCAGTGGCAAGATCAGAAAAAGGTAGCAGCTATGCCCAGCAGAGAGAAGGCTTGGTATTACTGGTGGAACCCCGAACAGGCGAAATGGTATATCCTGGCTTTTGTCAATGGCTTGGGCTCGTGCAGCATGCGCCGGTGGCAAGCGGCTGACGGCAAAGCAGTAAAGCCAATTATCTACCGACAGAACGCTGACTTCCAAGGTGCTTTCTCCGACTACCTAAATGGTACCTCGTCCCTGCGTCTGAGTCAGAGTTGGAAGGGCAACATAGTCGATTGGGGAAAGGAACTACCTGCGGACGCTTTGTGCGAGATTAGAAAACAAGTCAAGGAATGGCTCGACAGGCTATGGACGAGCATCAGTTAGTTTATCGCTGGACAACGACACCATCCGGAGTGCCCGATAGCATGTCGATCTCGCCACCCGTCGCCATGTGTTCTTTCTTTCTCTCTCGCCTGTGGCTCGCCCAGACCGAAGGGACCGGGGGGGCGAGGAGTCCGTGCTATTCCTTGTCAAGCAGCGACTCAGTCTCCGCCCACCACTCGTATAGCCTGTCAATGTCACCGCTGCCCGCCAGGCAGTGTGCATTTACCACCAAATAAAAAGGAGATGAAGCGGCGATACGATATATTATCCACGGCTTGGCTACTCTCTTGTCGGGGGCCTCCCATACCCTCGGGTGCGCATGAATCGCCGTCGAGCAAATTCTATAGTAGACATAGAGCCAACGGCCGAGTTTGCCAAGCTTCTCAGTCGCAACATTGGTAGCCTCAAGCTCTCCCATTCGCGTTTCCAGAGAGTCCAGGCTTCTCGCTCTAAGATTCCGGGCGGCTTTCGCAGCCTTTTTCGCAGCCTCTCCGTGGGGTGTGGCGACACCGGCCTCGGCAATCCCTTTCTGCAAAGCCTCTTCCTGCCAGAGAGCCTTCGCACGCAAGTCGTTTATGCGCTGGTCAACCTCTTTATCATCCGCCACCACCCACAGCAGATTCAGAGCGGCTTCAAGGGGCCAGCGGGAGAGGGTGAGAGCTGGCAGTAGCTTGTTCTCGCTGAGCATTTGCCAGGTGCCCTCTACATACTCTCTTGATGCAAAGAGATAGTAGCTGGCGAGGGAGTGGCGTACAGCTTGTGCGGTCTCCCCGGCAGCCAGCGAGGAGACCTCGCTCCAGGCTTCCTCCACAAGGTCGCGTGTTAGTCGTCGCAAGGCATCGATGTCCATTGCGCGCTCCTTTCTAAGCTCCGAGACAGTCCCTGACAACACTATCGTCAGAAGAACCCAGAGGGCTGGTGTAAAAAATCAGGACAGGCGTAAAGAGCACACCCCCCATAAGGCCACCACCTCCACAACCCCACACTCCGCCCCAGTCCCGGGCCGGTCACCGAGAGATTTGCCCAGGATGGAATTGGGTACGTCCGCCGTGCTCTGTGTCCATGAGATCTACTCGATCACGTGGATGTCTTTCTTCTTGCACATTTCCTTGAGGACTTTGGGCCAGACGGTGGCGCTGACTTCGCCGAGGTGGGCCTTCTTGAGGAGCAGCATGAAGGTGCGGGATTGGCCGATGCCGCCGCCGATGCTCAGGGGGATCTGGTCGTTCAGGATGGCTTGGTGATAGGGCAGCTTGAGGAAATCGAGCTGGCCGCAAATCTCGAGCTGTTGCTTCAAGGATTCGGCGGTGACGCGGATGCCCATGGAGGTTAGTTCGTGCCGGCGCTTCGTCACCGGGTTCCAGACGAGGATGTCGCCGTTCAGCCCGTGCATGGGCCGGCCGTCTTCGGAGGTCGTCTCCGTGGCCCAGTCGTCGTAGTCGGCGGCCCGCATCTCGTGGGGGTAGCCATCTTTCAGCACCCAGCCGATGCCGATGATAAAGACGGCGGTGCACTCCTGGGCGATTTTCGTCTCCCTCTGCTTGCGTGGCAGATCGGGGTATTTTTCGAGAATCTCTTCCGCGTGGAGGAAGGTCAACTCGTCGGGCAAGTCGGGGTACTTGTCGGTTTTCAGCTTGGGGAAGAGCTGTTGGGCATGGAGCTCCGCGCCCTTGAGGACTTTCCAGATCTTCTTCACGACCTCTTTCAGAAACTCGACGTTTCGCTGGTCCTTCGTGATGGCCAGCTCCCAGTCCCACTGGTCCACGTAGGCGCTGTGATCGTGGTCGAGGAAGTAGTCTTTGCGGACGGCCCGCATGTCCGTGAGCAGGCCCTCGCCCACGCTCATGCCGAACTGTTTGAGGGCCATCCGCTTCCACTTGGTGGCGGCCTGGACCACCTCGGCATCGACGGGATTCTTGTCGTGGTCGTTCGAGATGTGAAAGCCGACGGGCGTGCGCGAGCCGTCACGGTCGAGATAATCGTTGACGCCGCTGGAGACATCCACAATGAGAGGTACCGTGACGCGAATCAGGCTGAGCTCCTTGCAGAGGTTCTGCTCGATATAGTCCTTGACGGCGTAGGTGGCGATCTGGGTCTCCTTCGGGGACAGCAGCGAGTGATAGTCGTTCGGAAGGACCTTTTCGAGTTCCGCGTAGTCCCCGATTCCAGGGCCGGCCAAATCGGCTTTCTTATCCAGCATCGTGCATCTCCTAAGACCTTCTTGACAACTCTCAACGGCGTGACAGTTTGGCAGAATCTAACCTTGCAGGGCCACAGCGTCAAGGAGAGAATTCAATTTGTCACGCCGTGTTGGATATGTGCAGTTGGCAATCATGGGCATGATCCCCCTGGCGCCACAAGAAGGGGTTCGCAGTCGAAGGCGCCTCGCGAGGCAGCCGGTGTGAATGCGCAGCTTATTCTCTCTTTCCGCCAAACATGCTACAATGACTCCCCGATTTGAAGAACGGTGAACGCAGCCGGCGGCAGCGTCATGGCCAAGGATAGGAAAGGGCGATTCATGATCAGTTACAGGAAGGAACTATGGTTCAATACCCGGCAGCGACGGGACTTCGTGAATATCACGCCGCAGGTGGAGCAGTGTCTGCGGGAGAGCGGCATCAAGGAGGGCCTGGTGCTGTGCAACGCCATGCACATCACGGCCAGCGTCTTCATCAACGATGACGAGTCCGGCCTGCACCATGATTTCGAGGTCTGGCTGGAGAAGCTGGCCCCGGAGAAGCCGTACGATCAGTACCGTCACAACGGCTATGAGGACAACGCCGACGCGCACCTGAAACGCAGCGTCATGGGTCGCGAGGTCGTCGTCGCCGTCACGGACGGCAAGCTCGATTTTGGCCCGTGGGAGCGGATCTTCTACGGCGAATTCGACGGCAAACGCGACAAGCGTGTCTTGGTCAAGATCATCGGGGAGTAGACGCCGGTCTCATGGAATTAGTTCTGTTTCTGTTCAAGGTTTTCGGTATCTCGCTTTCGGGCGCTCTGGCGCCGGGGCCCGTGACGGCTGCGGCCATCGGGATGGGATCGCGGAATCGCTTCGCGGGGACGCTCATGGCGCTCGGCCACGGCGCCATCGAATTCCCGCTCATGGTCCTGCTTATCTTCGGCGTTGGCAAGCTGCTGACGCTGCCTTCGGTAGGAATCGGCATTGGCCTGTTCGGTGGGGGCTTCCTGATCTTCATTGCATGGCAGATGTTTCGCGGTCTGCGGCGTGTCGAGGATCAACCGGGGCCGGCGACGCGCAGCGGGCCCTTCACGGCGGGCATTCTCCTCTCCGGCGGAAACCCGTACTTCCTCGTCTGGTGGGCCACCGTCGGCCTGACGCTGATCACGGACGCCAGAGACAACTTCGGGGTCTATGCCTTCGTTCTCTTCGCGCTTGTCCACTGGTCCTGCGATTTGATCTGGTTAACGATTCTTTCCTGGGCCGGCTTCAAGGGCTCGGTCTTCCTGGGCCCGAAGCGCCGGCGGATTCTGTTAGCCGTCTGCGCCGGGGCGATGCTCTGTTTTGGCCTGTATTTCATCGTCCAGCAGTTGATCCGACTGGCAACATCGATATAGAGGGACGAGGGATTCGCAGACGTCAGCAGAGGTCCTGCGTGCCGGAGAGATCCGTCTCCGACCCTCGCGAGGAAGCCTCCGAAGGGGGTGGAACCTTGCCGCCTTGGCCCGGGCTTTCCAGGTCCGTCGGGTGGTCCAGGGTATCCTTGAGACTGTAGTCCGCCAGCAGCCCGCGTTGCGCCTGGGCGATCTGGTGCAGGCTGCTCTCGGTATCCGGATGAGGCTGGGCGATGGCGGCCAGAGCAAGGGCCTCGGTGACGTCGGACAGCCGGATGTGCTCAGGGGTCCTGGCGAGAGCATACCCCCACCTGGGCTCGGAAGTCCTCACGAGCAAGCCTCGATTGACGAGCTCGTCGAGGAGCTTCTGCCCGAATTCTTCGGGGATATCGAGTCGCCTGCAGACATCGTCGGACGAGACCGGGCCCCGACCGGTATCGAACGCCACCGCGATCTCCCTTGCGATGGCGATGGCCGTCATATCGTTGGCGATGAACCGGCCTTCGGCCTCTTTGGCCCTCGGGCCGTCCGCCGTCTCCAGGGAGTCGAAATGTTGTATGGTAAACGTCAGTTGAAGCCCTAACAAAACGATAAGCCACGTGACGTAGACCCAGAAGACGCCGAGAGGAACGAGGCCCAGCACGCCGTAGATGGTGCTGTAGGGGATCAGCTCCGTGACGTAAACGCCGAAGCCCCATTTGGCGAAGCTCCAGACCAGAGCGGCCACCGCCGCACCCCACAACGCGGCACCCGCCTGGACCTTCGCGTTCGGCATGACCAGATACAGCAGGAACAAGGCCAGCAACGACACCAGGTAGGAGACGATAGGGCCGATCGCGGTCAGAAGGCCTCTCTCGATGTCTGCGAGCGCCGTGTATCGGGTCGTCGCGTAGAGACCGGCCGCCAGCAGGAGGGGACCGAGGGTCAAGAGGGCCCAGTAGTTGATGATCCGATGCAGAAACCTGCGCCCGTGCGGCACGTACCACATATGGTCAAAGGCGCTTTCAATAATGGACAGCAGCCGCAGCGCTGCCCAGATCACAAGTATCGCACTGATCAGACCCAGCGAGCGGTTGTCCAGGCTCGTGAAGAAGCGGCTGATGATCGTATCGAGATAGTCCGTCAGGACGACGCGCTCCTCGGGATTGTCCGGGTTGGGGTATTCGATCCTCGTGAGGTGCATCTCGCTGTAGGTGATGCCCTTCAGCTTCTCTCCCATCTCCTGATAGGCGGGCACGGTGCGAAAGATCAGCACGACCACGATGGCCAGCGGGACGATCCCGAAGATCGTGTAGTACGACAGGGCCGCCGCTAATTGCGTGGCGCGATTCTTCTTCAGGAGTCTGAAGACCTGAGACCAGAGCTTATACAAGTAGACGACGAATCGGCCGGCACGACCCAAGTTTGCCGTGGGAGTTGCCAAAAGCTGTCTCAGTGCTTTCATTTCCTGCACGTCACTCAAACAGTCTCTCGATTCCGCGTCGCAACTGGTCCTTGAGCTGCAACTCCAGCAGTTTCTGGAGGTTCAGTTGCGGTTTGTCAAGCGTGCCGGTCAGAGGCAGGCGGATTCGTTCCCCCCTCTGCCCCTCCTTGTCTCCGACCCGTGCCGTCCGACCCTCATAAGTATACGGCAAAAGGACGGTCATGTCCAGCTTTCCATCGGGGCCGATGGTCCCTCCGAAGTTGATCGGATTGTCGCCTACTTCAATCTGCATATCGTCGTATCGGACGATGCCATTCTGAAGGAAGATCTTGGTGGGGCGGACAACGAGGACCTGGTCGCGGACGGATTCCTTCGCGGCGCTGAGGATCTTGTTGAGCAGAGAGGCCTGCAGCCGAACTTCCTGCATCGATATCGTGCCGACAAGCTCCGCCTGCTCTTTATGGCCCGCCGTCAGTGGGATCGCCATCGTTTCAGAGGCGAAATTGACGATGCCGCTGACACCGACGGCATCAGCGAAAATAGGGTTAACGTACCTGAGGAGGGTGTCCACCATCTCCTCAGTGATCTGGACGCCCTGCGCCATTTGCAGCGGCCCAGGCGTTTTCAGGAAAATCGGGGGGTGTCTCAAATCGGCCCCGGCTGCGAATCGGAACTGTCCTTGGTTGAGGGTCGTGGAGACCGGCCGGAGTTGCATGAGGCCGTTCTCGGTCCGGAGGTCCATTTCTGTAGGGCCGAAGTTCAGGCCCTTGTACTCGGCGCGGTCGAAGCCGAGCGAAGCGGTACTGTTCAGATTGGCAAGCAAGCCGTTCGGGTCGTTCGTGGGATACGTACTGGCGAAGTTGATCGCGACCTGCCTCTGACCGGCCAGATCCACTTTCTCCGGAAGGAAGGCGGAGGCCGCCCGGCCGACCGCCGCCCAATCCAGTTGGGCTTCGATTGCGCCTTGAACCTTGGTTGTTTCCGCCTCGGTCGTGCGCTCGAATTGGCCCTTCGTGATCTTGATCTGTGGGCTCTCCACCAGCAGCCGGTCCACATTGATCGCTTTCTGGCTCGGATCGACGTAGACGTCGAAGAGCGCTGTCACCTGTTTCTGCTCGAAGACTTCTTTCTCGGGTGAGATCAGCTCGAAACCCTGGATCTTCGTCGCTTCGGTGGAGATGTGGTAGACGCCCTTTTCCTTCGTCACGGCCACCTGCGATTGTGCCATCCCGCCGAGATGCATCTTCTGCGGGAAGGAGGCGAAGAGCACCAGGTATGGCTTGAGACTCTTCAGATTCACGTCTGGGGCGGAAAGCACGAGATTCAGCGGTGCAGTGGAGTCTTCGCCAATCGGTATTGAGGCTTTCTGCGTGCTGATCGTCCCGAAGGTCAGGGCGGCCGTGAGCGTATCGACCGTCATCACCTGTTCTGCTTTGTCGATCGCCAGGGCGAATTTGACATTGGCCGCCGGCTCGGAAACACTGTTGCCGTCCGGTGCCGTCAGAATTACCTGCTGGGCGGATATCGCGCCGGTTGCGCCTACGGATTTCTCCTGTATGGAGATCTGTCCCTGGCTGGCCACCTGGCCGGCGATCCCGTAGGATCCCAGGTTGATGAAGGGCCCCAGTTCCGACTTGAGGGCGGCGAGGTTGACCTGGCCCTCATACTTGATCTGCTTGAAATCCCCGGCGGCTTTGACCGTCGCGAAGGGCGCCGTGACACTCAATTCCTCCAGTTCCGTCCTATCTTTGTCGGCGGCAAGCCGCACGTTGGCCAGCACCGGCTCGCTGAGACTGATTCTTTGGTCGTTCACGATCCCCGCCAGGGCCGCGACCTTTGCCTCTGCGACGACCGTGGCACGACCCGCCTGGGTCGTCGTGTTGATCGTTCCGGTGGCTCGGCCTCCGGTGATCTCCATGCCTTCCCGCACGCCAATGGTGTTCGGCATCTGCGAGAGAAGCGAGGCCAGGTTGACATCGAACTGGCCTTTCAGATCATACGCGGAACCGCTCTCCAGAAGTTCCGTCATTGAGGTGGCGGTGGTTGGGACTGTGCCTGTTGCGGACAGATCGGCCCAATCCGCCTGCACGTTCAACTGATCCACCTTGATCGCGTCCTGTGTCCGGGTCAAGGCGGCCCGAACGTCCAGTTGGCTGGTTTGCAGCCGGTCTCCCTTGAGAGCCTCTCCGGTGACGTCGAGTTTCTGTCCGACGATGGCGGCATTGAGGTTCTTGATTTGGCCGTCCTGGATTTCACTCGTGAGGTTGGCGGAGAGGTTGCCTCTCGTTTGCACCTCAACGCCCGCGAGCGCAAGCAGGGGCGAGACGGAGCTCAGGTTCAGGTCGTTGACCTCGACAACCAGATCTCCGGAAGTTCCTTTCAGGCTCCAGCCCTGCTTCTTATCCGGGGTGACCTGTCCCGACGCCAGTATGCGTCCCGGCGTGTCGGCCTGGGCGACGGCCATCTCTACGTTGAAACTCGAAGTCTTCCCCGGCTGACGGATGCTCAGGGTCGAGTCCAGGTCGGCAATTCTCACCGTTTCGCCGGTCCTGTCGGTGATTTGAATACTGGCGTCGCGTACGACCAAGTCGTTAATTCGCGAGAGGCCGCTCGGATTGGGGGATGATCGGCTCCCCGTTGCCGGCGACTGCTTTGTTGTCGCTGGCGGTCGCGCTCTCAGGTCGACAGCGATTCGCGGCCGATCGATTACCGTGCGGTCCAGGGCCAGCGTGCCCCCCAGCAGGCGGCGAAAACTCGGTTGGGTCGCGATCCGGCCGATATCCACCTGGGCCCAGCCGTTCTCTGTGCGGAACCGGAAATCGGTGACCCGAACTCCCTTCAGCCATCCCACGGACAGGTCGCCGATGTCCGTTTGGCCGCCCGTGCTGCGGCCGATCGTGCCCTGAAGCCATCGCGTGAATCCCTTCGATGACAGAACCACGGGGATCAAGAGCACGACCAGGATGATCAGAATCAGTACACCGCCCAGGACCCAGGGCCATCTTCGTCCCCGCCGTCTTCCCTTCTCGCGTCCCTGTTGACCTTCCTGCTCTTTCTGCATCGCCATCGTTTCACCTCCGTGTCAGTGCGTAGAGACCATTGTCCCCGTACATGTGTCCATCCTGCAAGCCCCTTCTGGAGAGAAAGCCTAAAATCGCGGGTTCGCCAGCCCGGGGTCTGCCGGTTAGTGGTACGGTTTCGCCGGGGGCAGGTTCACATGGCCTGTCAAGCGTCCGGATAAGCATGCCCCATCTTGGGCAGGGCGATAGGACTGCCGTTGAACGGGTGTGTAACCGAGGCGGTCAATCCTTCAGGATTTCCTTGGATTTGCGTGCGACAATGGAATCCACCCGGTCGGAGAACTCCTTGGTGATAT
>CBFDDG010000063.1:0-13955 GCA_965603505.1 uncultured Phycisphaerae bacterium
CGGGAGACGAGCTTTCTGGCGTACGCCGCCTTCGTGTCATTTTTCCCGCGTTTGCTGGCCGGACCGATCGAGAGAGCCAACCACCTGCTCCCGGAGTTGCGAACCAGCCGTCGTGTGCGCCTGCGCGACTTCACAGACGGCCTCTCCATGTTTGTCGTGGGCTACTTTAAGAAGGTTGCCTTAGCCGACTACCTGGCGCTGTATGTCGCCAAAGTGTACGGCGCCCCCGCGGAATTCCAGTCGCCTGCCTTGCTTCTGGCGACGTTTCTGTTTGCCTGGCAGATCTACTTCGATTTCAGCGGGTACACGGATATGGCCCGCGGCGTCGCGCGGATGATGGGCATTCGGCTGATGCTGAACTTCAACAATCCGTATCTGGCGCTGAGCATGGGCGACTTTTGGCGACGGTGGCACATCAGTCTCTCGTCGTGGTTCCGCGATTACGTCTACATTCCTCTGGGCGGGAATCGCAAGGGCAAGGCAGCTACCTACCGGAACCTCTGCGTGACCATGGTCCTGTCCGGCCTGTGGCACGGCGCCGCCTGGACCTTCGTGCTGTGGGGCGGGGTTCACGCCCTTGGAAACTGCGCCACCCGAGAGTTGGAGAGAGCTCCGTTCTACGTCCGCAAGGTGCCGAAAGTGGTCCGGCAACTGTTCGTATTTGCGCTTGTCACGTTCGCCTGGATCTTCTTTCGGGCCGGGAGCATCAGCGACGCATGGATGATTGTCACGCGGATATTCACCTCCGGCTTTGCGAATCCCCACTGTCCGTTGGCGGCGCTCGGTCTGGTCGCCGCGGTATGGGGCTACCAGTATACGTTCGAGTCCCGGCTTCGACGGGTTCTTGAGTTCCGAGTCGTGCGCGTAACGCTCATGATCGCGCTGCTCGTGTATCTCGCTCTGACCGTGCGAGCCGAGGGCAGTCCGTTTATCTATATGCAGTTTTAGCGGCACGAAATGGAAGACAGACAAGTGGACAATTCAGCGGCTCGAAGAGATTCAGCCGGCGTCGAAGAGGCTGTGGCTTTTGACTGTTCGCACGCCCTGCGCCTGTCGGGAAGGGATTGGCTTATCGTCGGAGTCGTGCTGCTGATATTCCTCGGACTCGGTCCCGTACTCTGGGATCGCATCGAGGCGTTTCATCCCGACAGCGACTACCGTATCCCCTACGAGTTGAGCAGCGATTACTGGCTGTACCGTCGTCACTGCCGCCGGGCGTGCGATCGGGGCAAGGTCCTGTTCGTGGGCGACTCGGTGGTCTGGGGCCACTACGTCCCGCCCGAGCAGACCCTCACGCATCATCTCAATGAATTCTCCGGCAGCGACCGATTCGCCAATCTCGGACTGGATGGCACTCACCCGGCAGCCCTGGAGGGACTGCTTCGATACTACGGCGGCCTGTCCGGCAGAACCGTTCTGCTGCATCTCAACCCGCTATGGATGAGTTCCATCAGGCACGATTTGCAGACCTCGAAGGAATTCCACTTCAATCACGCCGAGCTGGTCCCGCAGTTTGCTCCGAAGATCCCGTGCTACAAGGCGGCATTCGCAAGGCGGCTGCGGATTGCCGTACGGCGCAAGGTCGCATTCGCCAACTGGATGAATCACATACGCTCGGCGTACTACGAGGGCATGGACCTGCAGACGTGGACGCTCGAGCATCCGTATCGCAATCCCGTCAGCCCGTTGCTGGGCGGCCTTCCGGCGTCGGCCGGGGTCCCCGAGTCGTCAGGCGGGTCATGGGTCGACAGGGGCGCAAAGAAACAGGATCTGGCGTGGGTCGAGCTTGAAGGCTCGCTGCAATGGCGTTTTTTCCGCCGGGCCGTCGAGCTGTTGCAGAGCCGCGGCAACAAGGTGTTTGTCCTCGTCGGGCCCTTCAACGAGCACATGCTCATTGAAGCCGATACGGCCCTGTACGACGCAATCAAGAACGGAGTCGAAACCTGGCTTCATGAGAACGAGGTTCCCTGTTTCATCCCGTCACCACTGCCGGCTTCATACTACGTCGACGCCAGCCATCCCGTCGGTGAAGGATATGCGCTCTTGGCGAAGCAGCTCCTCAGCCAGCCGCAGTTTGCGTCCTTGGCCGGCCCCACCCCGTCGGAGGATTGAAAATCGAGGTCGCTCATTCGGCGGAGATGCGGTAGAATGTCGGCGCCTGGAGTTGCATCCGCGGCTGTCCCGGAGGTGGGACAATCCCAAAGAAAGGGCACAGGAAAGGATAGTCATGATTCGAGAGGCAACCAAACACCGCTGGACAGCGATTGTCTGCGTTCTCGGGCTCCTGTCCGGGGCTTGGGCGGCGGACCAGCCCCAATGGGGGCAGCGGTTCACGCGGAATATGGTCTCCGCCGAGACGGGACTGCCGGATGATTTCGACCCGGCCACCGGCAGAAATGTCAAGTGGGTGGCGTCGCTCGGCAGTGAGACGTGGGCGACGCCGGTCATTGCGCAGGGCCGGGTGTTCATCGGAACGAACAACAATCCCCCTCGCGACCCCCGCCACAAAGGTGATCGGGCGCTGCTATTGTGCCTCGACGAGAAGGACGGCAGCTTTCTGTGGCAGCTCGTGGTCCCGAAGCTCGGGCCTGATCCGTATCTGGACTGGCCGCGAGCGGGCATCTGCTCACCGGCGACGGTCGAGGGCAACCGCGTGTACGTGGTGAGCAACCGCGGCGAGGCGATGTGTCTCGATATCGAGGGCCAGCGCAACGGCAATGATGGCCCGTACGTGGACGAGGGCCGACACATGGTCCCCGCCGATGACGAGCCGCTCGAAGTCACGTCCATCGACGCCGACATCCTCTGGTTTTTTGACATTCCGAACCAGGCCGGCACGTATCCGCACGACGCCGCCCACGCCTCCATCCTGATCGACGGCGATTTCCTGTATATCAACACGAGCAACGGCGTCGACAACACGCACCGAAAGATTCGCTGTCCCGATGGGCCCAGCCTCATCGTCCTGGACAAGAAGACGGGTCGCCTGCTGGCCCGCGACAGAGAAGGCATCGGGCCCCGCATCTTTCATTCGACCTGGTCGTCGCCCGCGTTGGGCGTCGTGAACGGGCGCAAGCTGGTTTTCTTCTGTGGCGGCGATGGTGTGGTCTACGCCTTCGAGGCGCTGCGGACTGCCCCACCCGAGGGAGAGGTCGAAACGCTCAAGCGAGTGTGGCGTTTCGACTGCGATCCGTCGGCTCCCAAGGAGAACGTCAGCGAGTACCTCCGCAACCGCGACCGAAGTCCGAGCAACATCAAGAGCATGCCGGTGTTTCACAACGACCGCCTGTATGTGACGGTGGGTGGCGACATCTGGTGGGGCAAGACGCAGGCGTGGCTCCAGTGCATCGACGCCACAAAGACCGGCGATGTCACCTCCTCGGCGCTGCTGTGGTCGTGCGACCTGAAAGACCATTGCTGTTCGACGCCGGCCGTTCAGGATGGACTTGTATTCGTTGCCGATTGCGGTCGACAGATCCATTGTGTTGACGCCGGTACGGGTGAAGTACTGTGGACTCATGAGGCCAAAGGCGAACTATGGGCCTCCACGCTGGTTGCGGATGGCAAAGTCTATGTAGGCACTCGCCGTCGCGATTTCTGGGTGCTCGCCGCGAGTCGGGAGAAGAGAATCATTAGCACAGTCCAGTTGGACAGCGCCACGGCCAGTACGCCCGTGGCCGCCAACGGCGTTCTCTACGTGACGACCATGAAGAAGCTCTACGCGCTCCAGAGCCCCCGGTAATGCGTATTTTTGCCGAAGGCCACGTGGATTATGGGGTGCCATCGGCAAGCGCTTCGGTCTTGCCGCTGCCGCCGTGTGGCTGCGATTTGATGCGGTGAATTCAATCGGACTTCCTGTGCGTCCGCCGCCCGGTCGGACCGACGGAGCGCTGAGTGACTCAGACGCGTGACCCTCCGCTCACCACAGCGGGACCTCAGGGACAGACACTCTCCTCGACCTCAAGCCCTGCCATAGCCTGACGGATCCGTTTCAATCCAATGCAGAGATACCGCGAAACCGTTCGTTCCTTCACCTGCATGTGTTTTGCCGTGTCGGCAGTATTGTGGCCGTATCCATAGCGTTGAGCCACGGCTTTCGCCTCGTGAGGCGGCAGCGAGGACCGGATGAGCTCACTGATTCGCCGCATTTGTTCATCCCGAATGACCTCATCCTCCGGGTTGTTGTCCGGCTCTTCACACGTGTGGCCGGCCGCGTATCTGGAGATCATCTCCTGATAACTCCTCCGGCGCCGGGCTGCATCAATGACGTCGTTCCTGATTACCGTATTGAGGTACGCCAGAGTGTTGGTCAGCGGGCTGGGGACCGGGTTACACACCAGGGACAGGTACAGGTTCTGGTAAATGTCCTCTTCCTCCTCCTTGTTCCCCGCGTGCCGGCGGATCATGGCTCGTATGGCAGGCCCGTGCTCGGTAAAGAGTTGGGCAGCCAGATCCAGCTTCTCTTGGTTCTGCATTGCACTTCTCCTGTCGGCACGATCCGTGAACCGTCCAGAATGTGCCCAGCCGTCTGAAATCCTGTTCAACACGCGGCCTGCCACTCCCGCTAACCACTTACGATAGCACGATTATGAGCACGCACACAAGAAAAGAAAGTAAAAGAAGGGTAAAATTTGGCGCTGCAAGAGATGTGCCGGCCCCAAGTCTTTGGCGGGCCGAGTCTTGCGTTGTTCCACCGCGAGGTCCGGCAGAGATCTTTCGATCGATGGCCCGGCGAATCCCCGACTTGACCGGCCCTCAAAGGGGGCTCGAATCGGCGCAGATCATCGGGACGCTCCAAATCTTCCCCGCTCAGATCCGGTGGGTCCTCTTCGTTCTTGGAATGTTCGCAGGGACCGTTCAGGCGCGAGACACGCAGATTCCCTGGGCCGCCGTGGCCGAGGTACTGCAGTCGGAGAACGCTTGCGACGAGGGCCGAGAGACAGCGGAGACGGAACGGCAATGGCTCTTCGCGCATGCGGTCGAGTCCAAAGGACGAGCCTCTGACTACGCCGTCAAGCCGCGACAAAGGATGGTCGCTAAACCGCCTCAAGGGACTCGCGTCTTTGATCGTGGGCGGAAGAAAAGAGCGGAACTCCTGCAATGGCAGGATGGGGTATGGAGGCCGGGCTCACGCATAACGCTGAGAACGCGCGACCGCCAGCCTCGACTCCTGGATGGCATTGCTGACACGGGCTTTTACAAGGTATGCCTGCCTGCCGTGACCTCGCCGGTGTGTCATGCGATTGTATGCGACAATTGGAAGAAGGATCTCCTGGCCTTCTGCCGGCACAGCAAGCAGCAGATCGAGTTGAATCTCGATGCTGAATTGATCCGCTCTTCACTGGCCATCTCTCACTGGGATCATGTCATGGGACTCGCAAGTGAAAGTCGTGCGCTGACCGGCGGAATTCTGGAGGCCCTCCGCCGAGCCGTGGAAGGCATGCGGGCATTTGAGGCGGGAAGATCGCCGGATGTTGTCATTGGACTCAACAAGCTTCGGCTGAGGCGCTTTCAGGGAGCGCCGGTTGAGGAGTTCGTCGTCTTCATCCCCGATCCGTGTCGCGGATCGCGGGCCTGGCCGCTGTTCGTGCACTGTGACCGCGCTCGGTTTGGTGCCATGAGCAGGTATCGCGGGCGCACGGGCTACATTGATCTCTGGTGGCATACGGTGTCCGACAAAGAGGTGGATTGGAGGAGCTATCAGACGTTGCTGCAGATGCTGCGTCGATGTGTGAACGTGGATTCCGACAGGATCTACGTTGCGGGCGAATGTTTGAATTCACTTGCGGCCGTTTCACTGGCTCTGAACTATCCGGACCATTGGGCCGAGTGTTGGATCGAGTTGGGCAACACGTATCGATATCTGGCGGGCAACGCCCTGAATCTGCCGTTTGTTCTGGTCAAGGGCGCACACGAGGAAGCCGAGTACGTTGCCTACTTTGACTTTGCGGCCAAGTGTTTTCAATACCACGGCTGCCGACACTTCCAATCCTCTCGCGATCGCACGCCCGCGCAGGTGTGCGGCACCCCCGTGCCACAGGCCGTTCGGGAGCGAAGTCCGCGCCGAGTGTCATACACGGTCGAGTCACTGCGCAATCCGACGGCATACTGGGTGACAATCGCAGGCCGAGAGGACGAAAACCGCCTCGCGACGGTGGATGCGTGTATTGATGGGCAAACCATCCGCGTTGCGACGGACAACGTCGATGCGTATACGCTGAATCTCGCGCTGGCGCCCGTGGATACGAACGAACCGGTCAGGATTGTGGAAAATGGGCGGCCGTTGGATCCTGTGACAGGCCCTGCGTTCACGCGAAGGTCGGAGAAATATCGCGACGCCGAGCGCGTGAAGACGAGTCGGCTGTGTGGTCCGCTCTCGGATGTCTTTACGGATGCGTACGTGGTGGCTTGGGGCAGCGGCGGTGACGACCGTCGCCTCGTGGCCGCCACCGAGGAGGCCGCGTGGTCTCTGTCGGGTCAAGGTCCATGCTTTGCGGATGTCAATCTTCCGGAGCACCTCCTGAGCGCCCACAACCTCGTCCTCGTGGGGACGCCCGAGTCGAATCGCTGGCTGGCCAGGATCGATCCATGCATGCCCGCGAGAATCGCGGCGGACCGAATCGCCGCCGGCAGCAGGGAATATAAGGGGCCTGACCTTGGCTACATGCTGATATACCCAAACCCTCTCAACGTGGAACGGTATGCGGCGGTATTTTCCGCCACGTCAGCGAGAGCTATGGCCTGTTTGCCGGATGCGTATTCCCGGATGAAGTCGATACGACCCGCCGATGTCGGCATCTTTGAAGTGGCCGATGACGGCGGCATCAAATGGCATGTCCTCGAGAGGTTCAACACCGTATGGACCTGGCATGAGAAGTACGACCGTCCCATCATGACGGTCAAGCGAGAACACCCGGCCTGGCAATGGCAACAGTGGCTGGCGCGCACGCTCCGCAGGCGCCTTCAGGCCGATGTAGTGGTCTACGAAGAGCCCTATCTGTTCGCAAGCCCCCCACCGGTCGGCGAATGGACCTACCGTGACGTGTTCAATACGTTCAAGAATTACTGGATTAGCAAAGTGGAAATGGATGGCGCCGACTTGAGAGGGATCGCGGAGGCGCCACTTGGCGATGGCCCGGGCACCCTGGGGAGCAAGCAGCTCATCGATGGTGTGTCCGTGATCCGAATGACGGATCGCCATGGCGACACCAGCCTTGCCATTTCTGACTTGCGGGACGGCCGGACGTACACGGCGGCAATGTCGGAAAAGTGCCTGAAGGGTGAACTCGGGTTCATCCCGGAGAAGTACAAAATCGTGGACCAGATGTACGTCATTCCAATGCTGACGGCGCTTTTGGAGGCCGATGCCGAACGCGATATAGATGCTGAACTGGATCAGTTCACATTCAGAATGTTCTGACAGATGCTCTCATGAGAATGGAAGAGGTTGCCATGGAGGATACGATAACGGTATGAACATCATGCGCAGGGAACAGGGAATTGTCGTCGTGCTGCTCGCCCTTATTGTAACGGGCAGGAATGGAAAGGCTGAACTGATCGCATACTGGGGGTTCGACGGTCGCGATTTGTACGTTGCCCGCGAAGAACGCGGCGGCAAGGATGGCGAGATCGTCGGAAAGCCACGATGGGTCAAGGGTCGCATCGGAAGAGCGCTGAAGTTCGACGGCCGCGGCGACTACATGCGCATCAAGCACGATCCTGTGTTCGACATCCGCAACGCCATTACGATAGCCGCCTGGGTGCAGTCGAGCAGGCTCAACAAGACGTTTGCGACCGTCATCGCCAAAGGAGACGGCACCTGGAGGATCGCCCGGGACGGCGACCGCGAGACACTGCAATTCGCGGCGAATAAGGACGGCGGTCTGTGGGTGGTCTGCGGCGCCACGAGGGTAACGGACGGCAAATGGCATCACATTGTCGGCGTGTTCGACGGCACACAGGCCTCCTTATACGTGGACGGAGAGCTGGATAACCAGTTGCGGGCGACCACCCCGTTCAACACCGATCCGTTCGATGTCTGCATCGGCGAGAACGCGGAGCGGACCGGTCGGTGCTGGAGGGGTCTCATCGACGATGTCCTGATCCTCGATCATGCGTTGAGCGCCTCGGAGGTGCAGGACCTTTATGCGAAGGGCGCGCGAGCGCTGGTCTCAGCGAGTCTGGGGGGGCTCAGCGGCGCACTCAGCGATGCCCGGAGAGTGTTGACGGAGCAGGGCGCCGGCCGCGCGGTGTCCTTCATTGAAAAGAAACTGGCCGAGTCCAGGCGCGAGCAGAAGGAAACGTCGCCCGGCATCGGATCGTGGCGCGGGATGGTGATGTCCGAACTGTATTTCCTGTTGGCGGAGGCGCAGGGTGCCGCCGGCGTTCATCCGGCGAATGTCGTCCAGTCCTACAAGAGCGCCGTCACGGCCTCGCTGGGATCCCGCCAGTATGTGGCGGCGGTGTTATGGCTCTTCGAGCACGTGAGCACAAACGAGTATGCCAACGCCGTCCGCGAATCCGTGAGGGCGGACACGAACCGGTACGCCGGCATCCCGGATATCGTCGCGCAGCTCGAGGAGAGTGGGAACTGGCCTGCTTTCGAAGGTTTTCTCGAGGCGGCCCTTTCCGAGGTTTTGGACCCGCTCGCCCTGGCGGCCGAGATCGGGCGGAGCCTGGCGGATGGGTCGGAATGGGGCGAGGCTTTCTCGGAGTATTGTCGGATCCGGCCACCGCTGAAACCGTACTACATCTCGGCGCAAGCAAGGCTTGCTGAGCAGCTCATGGCACGTCATGACTTCACAAGCGCCGTCGAGATTTACCGCACGATTATGGCCGAATGTGGTGCTGAGGCGGACACAACGGCCTATGAGCTGAAGATCTGTGAGTGTCTGCTCAACAATGAGCAATATCGGCAGGCCATCATGCACATCGACCGATACCTGGAGGCGCATGGAAGCGGCGGCGGTCCCGGCCGGCATCATGCGATGCTGCTGCAGGGGCGGGCGCACATGCACCTTGGAGAGATTGACCAGGCCCTCGGGATATTCTCTCGCTTGGGAGCGGCCGATGCTGCCGGCGATCTTGCGGCGGAGCCTCGTTTCCTCGTCGGCTATTGCAGCATGTTGGTGGAAGATTTGGACACGGCACGGCAAACTCTCACCACGGTGGCAGAGACGTTCCCTGAGAGTTCCTTCGCCGGCAAGGCGCGCCTGTGCCTCGCACGGATCGAGCGGATGAAGCAGTAGCCTGGCGTTGCCGGACCACCCTACAGAGTCAAACTTAACCAAAGGAAGAATGATTTGATATGGACAGGATCGTTGGGAAATTCATACCGGTTGTAGCCTTGGCGTTCGCGGGCGTCCTTTGCAGTTCTGTACGGGGCGAGATCATTGCCGCCTGGGATTTCGATTACGACAGTGTCACGGACGTATGGGGTGATAGCGACGGGACGATTCATGGTGCGGCCTGCTTTGCGGCCGGGCGCCCGGGTGCGGGGAAGGCCCTGGAACTGACGGGAATAGAATACGCCCGGATCGGCAATGAATCCCGCTTTGATGTGACAGATGCAATGACTGTCGCCGCCTGGATCAAGGTGCACGCATTCGACAGACCATGGCAGGCGATTGTCACCAAGGGAAACACCGCCTGGCGGTTGCAGCGAAATGCGTCCGGCAAGACACTCGAATTCGCCTGTTCCGGACTGAGCATCCCGGGAGGCTCCGAATGGGGCAGTCTGCCGGGCAAGGGCAGTGTAGACGACGGGAAGTGGCATCACGTTGTGGGTGTTTACGACGGGAGCAAGATGTCCTTGTACGTCGATGGGGCACTTGATGCATCCCAGAAGGCCTCGGGCAAGATCGCCATCAACGATGAGCCCGTTTGCATAGGTGAGAACAGCGAAGAGGGACGAAGATGTTTCAAAGGGCTGATGGACGACGTCGTCATCCTCAACCATGCGTTGGATGTCGAGGCCGTCAAGAGGCTCCACCGCGAAGGGCCTGTCTTCCTCATGCCTGGGACGATGGCGGACGAATTCGTCCAAGAAGCCGGGCAAATGGTTGCCACCTTGGCCGCAAAGGAGGCTGTGGCAACTCTGAGCCGAAAAATCTCAGAATACACACAGTCGCAGGGAGACGCTAATGAGGGGAGTGTTTATCGGGACAGATATGTATCTCCCGACGTCTACTTTCTTCTGGCGCAGGCCAAGGAAGCCGCTTCTGTGCCCGGTTCGGAGGTAACAGGGGCCTATTTACAGGTTGTCAAGCAAGTGCCTTACCGAACGCATCACGTCATCGACGCACTGCTATGGCTTTCCGAGCATTTGCCGGTAGATGAGTATGCCACGGCGGCTCGGGAATTCGCTCGTTGCAGCCGCGTGCTCTCGTATGACGTCCACCAGGTGGCAGGACGTTTTGAACGGCGCGACGATTGGGCCGGGTTCGAACGTTTTTGGGACGCGCTGCTCTCTGGAATGGACCTCAAGGGAGAATCCGCCTACGCCTGCATGTCGGCGGCGTGGACCGCTCTGCGCGAGAATGAGTCCTGGGCTCGTCGGTTTCTCGACTATTGCCGAAGCAGGCGGGAACTCACGCCCCATCTCTTTCGCCGGCAGGAGAAATTGGCCGTGAAGCATATCGAGGCGGGGGACTTCCAGAAGGCGGCCCAAGTGTATCGAACGATTGCCGGGCAGTGCGGTCCCCATGAGACCAGGGCGGTCTACGAGTACAGGCGTTGTGAGTGCGCGTTCAATGCAAATCTGTACGAGGATGCCCTGCAGGCGTTGAACGCATTCGTCGCGCAGTATGGCAAGCACGACCAGGCTCCCATCGCCGGGGCGATGATGCTCCGAGGCCGCTGCCTGGTTAATGTGGGGCAGATCGACGAGGCAATCGATACGTTCCTCGATGTCTCGATCCTGTATCCGCAAGGTGCATTAGCCGCCGAGGCAAGCTTCCTCATGGGGTACTGCCTGATCATACAGGGCAGATTCGAAGAAGCGACCGAGGGGCTCCAACTCGTGGTTCGCGATTATCCGCAGAGTGAGTACGCCGGTAAGGCGCGTTTGTATCTGAACCGAATCGAAACGATGGCCAAGTGAAGTGGGGAACGATGGAAGCTCCTGTTGTCGAGGTCCGAAACCTGAGCAAATACTTCGTCTCCGACCGGCCGCTGCATCGGATTCTTCTGGCCCCCTTCGGGCGCGGACGAGAGATCTGCGCCCTTCATGACGTGAGCTTCACCGTTGCCGGCGGCGAGATCCTCGGCGTCGCGGGACCGAACGGTGCGGGCAAGACGACGCTCTTGCGCGTCCTGGCCAATCTGCTGGAGGCCGACACAGGTTCCGTGCGCTTCCGCGGACGTGAGCTGAGTTCGCTGGGCGGTTCCGTGCGTGGGGACATCGGCTACGTCTCCAATGACGAGCGCAGCTTCTTCTGGCGTTTGACGGGGGCACAGAACCTGGAATTCTTCGGGTGCCTTTACGGCCTTTCCCGCACGGAGGCGCGTCGCAGAATCGACGAGCTGCTCGAACGCTTTGCGCTCCGGAGGCAGGCCGGACGCTTCTTCCGGGACTACTCCAGCGGGACGCGCAAGAAATTCGCGATGGTCCGCGCTCTCGTTCATCAGCCGAGACTGCTGCTGCTCGACGAGGCGACGAACAGCCTCGATCCGGCCTCGGCCCACGAGGTGAAGTCGCTGGTCGGGACCTATATCTCCTCGTGTAAGGGCCGTGCCGGCATCTGGAGCACGCACCGCCTTGAGGAAATTGGGGAGATCTGCAATAAAGCCCTGGTCATCGACGAAGGCCGGGTGGATTTCTTCGGACCTGCCCAGGAGCAAGGATCCGTGGGGCGGATGCTGCATTGTCGGAGGATGCCTCCGAAGAACCAGGACCGACACAGCTCTTATCGATTCTCCGAAGACGGCGTGTATGCAAGGCTCGGACAAAGAGCAACGAGACTGCACTCCCTGGCGGAGTGACTTCCATTGGAGTGTCGCAAGGGCGATATGGAAATGACCGGGACATCTTCGGAGGTTTCCAGCCCGGTTCCACGGCGGTTCTTCCGTGGTCCGGCCAAGGCTGTGGCGTTCATCCGCAAGGATATGACAATCGCCGTGAGCTACAGGCTGCAATTCGTCTTCCAGTTCTCGCACGTGTTCTTCAGCATCGTGCTGATCTACTTCATCGGAAAGATGGTCGCCGCCTCCGGGGCATCGCCGGTATTGGCGGCCTATGGCGCGGATTACTTCTCGTTTGCCCTCGTGGGACTGGCGGTCAACAGCTATCTGAAGACGGGGCTGATTACCGTGACCAACGACCTTCGGCAGATGATGAATCAAGGCGTGCTCGAAGCGCTTTGCGCGGGCCCCATCGAGCATAAGTGGCTGCTGCTGTGCACGGCCCTGTGGCCGTTTCTCTTCGAGACGGTCCGTGTCGCATTCTATTTCCTGCTCGGCATCGCCGCCTTCGGCTTGCGACTGGACGACGCTAACTGGCTGGGGGCCGGTCTCACGCTGCTGGCGACCATTCCCATATTCCTGATGCTGGGCATCCTGTCGTGCAGCATCCTGATTGTTGTCAAGAAAGGCGATCCGATCAATTGGATGTTCACGAGTATCTCGGGTCTGCTGGCCGGCACCATGTTTCCCGTAGCGGTTCTTCCGAAATGGCTTCAGATCGCGGCCTTCTGCCTGCCGCTGACACACGCGCTGGAGGCGCTCAGGCGATGCCTGCTGACCGGATCGTCTCTATGGGATATCCGGGACCATCTTTTGGCTCTGACGCTGTTCATGGCCGTCCTGTTGCCGGTGACTGTCGCGATCAGCAACCTGTGTATTGCCCATGCCAGGCGGAGCGGGGCCTTTGCGACCCATTAGGACACGAGGAAGGTCTATATGAATCGTAACGATGCGATTGTTCGGTACGGCGTGACCATAGTGGGTCTGTGCCTGACCGTCGCTGCAGTAAACAGCGAAGGTTCATGCGAGCCACCGGGTCTGCCCCCGCTTGAGACATTCGTTATGCAGCCGATCTCCCTCGACAGCATCAGCGCCTGGGTGCCGGCCGACAAGAGCGGTCCCGTCATCAACCGAAGCTGCCGACCCCGAAGAAACAACGTCTATTCCTGTCTTCTTCCCGCCGGCGTACGGCACACGAAGACCGAGAGCTGCCCGGACGCGGTGGCGCGACTCTTGGCGGAACATGCCGCTTGTCATTACGAGCAGACCCTTCCGCTGACGATCTTCAACGGGTGGCAGTGGGAGTATTCGTACAGCCTCGGCCAGTTTGAGTCTGCCTCCTACGACTTGGATGCTCGCGGTGGGTCGTGGGAGAACTCGTTGGAGGCGGTCCTGACGCACACCTTGGGCTCTATTGTCGGCGAGTGGATCCGACTTCCCTTGGAAGGCTGCCCTCCCGGCGACGTGTGCCTCGAGCCGCTTGAAGGCCGGATCGAGATCCATGCGTTCAGTTCCATGAGGACGAGAGATGGCTACCCCAAGAAACGAAAACTATAACGTCTCCGTCGTCGGAATTTCTGTCATTCTTATCTTTTTGATGGCGGCGATTTCCATCGGAGCGGGCGCCGCCGACCGAACGTCTCTCGGCTTACTGACATCCACGTATGATTCCGGTCATGCCATACCGGCCGAGCAGGCGGAAACATTGCTGGATCGCCTGGGAACGGCGCTATCTGCATGTCGCGACGATTATCTTTCCTGGCGGATCAGATACCGTATTGGAGTGATCTATTTCAGGGCCGGCAGGATGGCCGAAGCCTTATCTCTCTTTGAACGGATCGCTGATGCGCCAGGAACTCCTGATCTCATTCAGGCGTGCAGCCTGAACATGCTGGGGCAGAGCGCACGGCTGCTGCATGAGGACGGCAAGGCGCTCCGGGCGTTCGGATCTCTCGCCGGCCTCACAGAGAAGCTGCTTGCCGGCGGGGGAGGCG
>CBFDDG010000064.1:0-13670 GCA_965603505.1 uncultured Phycisphaerae bacterium
GACGCGCTTTCTGGTCGCCCTGGACGTCGAGAGCGGCAAGGAACTGTGGCGCAAGAACGCGAAGGGAAGCGAGTTCACCCTGCCGCTGAGCGTGACGGCGTTGGGGGACAAGGCGTTCTATCAGGATCTCGGCGGCATCGCGTGCGTGGATGCGCGGACCGGAGTGCGGAAGTGGCTGGCCAAGCGTGCGACGCCCTCAAAACGGTACGGCTGGTCGACGTCGACGCTGGTCATCACCGAAGACGTCGTGCTCTGCGCCGACCGCAAGGTGGGCGGGAGGGCGAGCGACAAGATCAGCCCGGCGATCACGGACCTCACGTGGGGAGTCACGTGCTTTGGTGTCGGGGGAGTCAGCAGGAAGGGAGACTGCGAACTGATCGCCTATTCCATGGCGGACGGTCGCAAGCTGTGGTCTGCCCCGTGCGGCGAGGGTTACAACTCCCCGGTGGACGTGTTCGCCGTCGGCTCGACCGTCTGGCTGGGGTCGGGCTTCCGGCAGGGCTACGACCTCAAGACCGGCGAGGTCCGCAAGACATTCTCCGTTCAGCCCCAGCCGGTGGGCATGGTGCACGACCGGTGCTACCGGAACAAGGCGACCACGAGGTACATCTTCACCGGGCGCGACGGCATCGAGGTGATCGACGTCAAGAAGGGCTGGGTGGGCAACAACAGTTGGGTCCGCGGGACGTGCCAGTACGGCATTGTGCCGGCCAACGGTATGCTGTACGTGCCGCCGGATGCTTGCGGCTGCCACCCCAAGGCCCGTCTGCAGGGCTTCAACGCCCTGTCGGCCGCGCTGCCGGAATCGGCGAAGGGCAAGCCGGTTTCCGAGGCGGGCAGGCTGGTCAAGGGGCCCGCCTACGGGAAGGAGAGGGCCGGCGGACCTGCGGACGGTGTGGGCTGGCCGATGTACCGTCACGACGCGCTGCGCAGCGGGGCGACCAAGGCCGTCGTACCGAACTCCGTGAAGCTCACGTGGTCCGCGGAGCTCGGCGGCAGGCTGACCCAGCCGGTGTTCTCGGGGGACAAGGTGTTCGTCGCTTCCGTCGACGCGCATCAACTGCACGCCCTGTCCGCCGACGACGGGGAGAAGGCGTGGAGCTACACGGCGGGCGGCAGGATCGACTCCGCCCCCACGCTGCACGAAGGTATGGTCCTGTTCGGCTCGGCGGATGGGTGGGTGACCTGCCTCGATCAACGCGACGGGCAGCTCGTCTGGCGGTACCACGCGGCCCCGGAGCAGCACCTCATCGTCGACGACGGGCGCGTCGAGTCGTCCTGGCCGGTGCACGGGTCGGTGCTCGTGCACAACGGCGAGGCGGTCTTCACGGCCGGGCGGTCGTCGTATCTCGACGGCGGGGTCTACCTCTACCGCCTGAACCCGCGGACGGGCAAGATGCTGTCCTGCTCGGTGATCAGCCACCTCGACCCGCTGACGGGCAAGCAGACGGGCAAGGAATCGGCGCGTTCGTTCGATTCGGAAGGGACGATCTCCGACATTCTGTCAGCCGACGGCAAGTCGATCTTCCTGAAACACATGTGCTTCGACGCCTCGGGCAAGGAAGTGCCCGACACGCGCCCGCACCTGTTCTCCCCCACGGGGCTGCTCGGAGAGGAGTGGTTCATCCGGGCGTACTGGCTGTACGGGACCCAGACGGGCGCTGGCTACGGCGGATGGGCAAGAATGAAGAGCGGTACATCCCGCCAAGCCCCCGCCGGGCGGATCCTGAGCTTCGACGATCAGAAGATCTACGGATATGGCCGGGTGCGCCACGCCAGCGGCTGGACGGGGCACCGGGGCGACGCCTACCACCTGTTTTCCTCGGTCAAGGTGTATGCGGAAGCCCCTTCGGGCCCCGAAGCCCGGCGAGGCGCCAAGGGCGGGAAGAGGGCCAAGCCCACGAGAGGCAAGACGTTCGCCTGGTCGCAGGAGTATCCTCTCATCGTCCGTTCAATGGTCCTGACGGGCGACAAGCTGATCGTAGCCGGCGTGCCCGATCTGGCGAGGAAGGACAAGAGCGGCGTGAGTTTCTCCAACCCCGAGGACGGGCTGGATGCCCTGGCCGGGCGGCGGGGCGGGTCTATGGCGATGATCTCCACCGCTGACGGGACGAGGATTCGCGAGATCAAGCTCGACAGCCCGCCGGTCTTCGACGGCCTGATCGCGGCCAACGGACGGCTGCTGCTGTCCACGAAGGACGGCAAGGTCATGTCCTTCCAGGGACGCTAGTCGGTTCGCCCCGCGAAGGCGCTGGGGTCGGCGCTGCGGTCGCGGGCGCCCGCGGCTCCCGGAGAAGCGCCGAGGAGTCTCCGGGCCGTCACGGGTATCACTGCAATCGAAATGCCGGAACCTATATGCTGGTCGGCGATGCCCTCGAGTGTGGGATGGTCAAGGTCATGGCTGAGAAGAAACAGAAGTGAGTAACACATGAAAGCCGTCGCGAAGAGAATCGGAACGGCCAGGAACAGGAGGGCGGTGACGGCGCTGCTTGCCTCTTCGCTCGCGATGGTGCTGGTGTTGTTCCCGCACTTGAGTGTGGGTGATGAACCTGCGCCTGTCGGTAAGCCCGTGCCGGGGAAGCCAGCCACCAAGTCTGCTCCCAGGTCCCCTCGCAAGCACGTGAAACTCCCAGGCCTTGTCATCAATCTTGAGGAGCGGTGCGTCGACCTCGAGGGTTCCGTCTGTCTTGATCGGGGGTACCTTGAACTGATCGCCTGCACGAAGGGAAGCAAGGAGCACGAGTCGATCGTTGCGATCGAGGCCAGGCCCATGCACATCCACGCAGCACTCCTTCTGCTCGGCGCGAATCCGGGCAATCCCGCGATGCGCAGGCCGATCGACGAACAGGGCTCGCGGTGGATCGACGTTCCGCCCAAGGGCGATCCGGTGGACGTATCCCTGGTGTTCAAGAACAGAGAGGGGAAGATGGTCGAGCGCCCCATCAGCGATTTCGTCGCCCGGTCCGGGAACCCGAAGGTCCTCGGCACTTGGACGGTCATCGACCAGGTGGAGACGATCGACGAGTTCAATCCCGATAAGAAGATGAACCCCGGCCGGGCACCGTTCAAGGAAATGACCTTCAAGGACAAGGGGAGGACCGATGAGGCCCTGTGGATCTGGTCGGGCAATACCCTGATGGATCTGGACCGCTATCAGGCGCTGAAGATGACCGTCAAGGCCATCGATGGCAGCGACTGCCTGTTCATTGAAGCCGGCGGGTTCAGCACCCGGAACCCCGTGGGCTGGCAGTCGCCGTTGTACGTGATGAAGCGGGCGGGTAAGTGAGTATTACCGGATTGAGCCATTACAAGCTTGAACCAAGCAAAAAGGGAACCACTATGCGCTGCAAACCACTCACCCTCTCGTTATCGGTTTTGCTGACCATCTCGTTGTGCACGGGTGACGCCACCGCCGGCACTCTCAAGACGCATGGCATCTTTTCGAGCAACATGGTTATCCAGCGCGACAAGCCGGTCAGGATATGGGGTTGGGCTGCGCCCGGCCACAAGGTGTCCGTCCAGTTTGGCCAGGAGAAGGCCGAGGTCACGGCCGACAGCGAGGCAGGCCGCTGGGAGGTGACTTTCCCCGCCCGGCAGGCCGAGGCCACCGGCCTGAAGCTGACCGTGACCTCGGGCGATGAAACGCTCGAGATGGGAAACATCCTCATCGGCGACGTTTGGGTGATGAACGGCCAGAGCAACATGGCTTTCGGGCTGGGCAAGACCTACCGCGCCGACATGGAGACAGCCACCGCGCACCTGCCTCTGTTCCGCCGCGTGGGCATCAGTCCCAACGAGTCGGAGACTCTGGAGAAGCAGCTTCCGGATGACCGAGTCACGGATTGGACCGTCTGTACGCCGGAAACCGCTGGCGGGTTCTCATCCATCGGCTACACCTTTGGATCGCGCCTGCAGCGGGCGTTGCAGATTCCCATCGGCATCATCGACAATGCGCGCGGCGGCGCCTCTGTTGAAAGCCTCGTTCCCCGTCACAAGTTCGACGCCCACCCGCTGGCCGCCAAGTACCTGAAGTGGGTCGAGAAGCGCCAGGCCGAGTTCGACTGGGACGCGGCCGTGAAGCGGCTCATCGAGAAATGGGAGAAGAACGTCGCCGAACTGCGCAAGAAGGGCGTGCCCGGGGACAAGCTGCCGCCCAAGCCGACCCGCAAAGACCTGCGATCCTGGAGCGTGCCCGGGCGCAGCCCCAGCGACGCCGCCTCCTGTTACAACGGCATGTTCGGCGTCTTCAAAGGCTTGAATATCAAGGGCGTGCTCTTTCACCAGGGCTATAATAACGCCATGGGGACAAGCTGCTGGCCGAAGCGCTACCGGGTCCTCATGAAACTCATGGTCGAGGGCTGGCGTAAAGACTTCAACGACGAGAACCTGCCGGTGGGCGTCATCGGCTTTTGCGCCGGAGGGGTTACCCAAAGCGACCAGAACTTCGAGCACTGGACCGTCTCGACGGCCGCCTTCATACGTGAATCGCAGCGGCTGGGACTGGCCGACCTGGAAAACCCGGAGCACACGGGCTTCATTCCCGCTTACGACCAGCGACTCCCAGGCCTGCACACGAAAAAGAAGCATTTCCTAGCCACGCGCGCCGCGCGCTGGGCGCTCAACGAAGTGTACGGAATGCGGGTCGACTGGGAAACGGCTGAACTGATCTCCGCCGAACGCGACGGCGAGCAGATGGTGTTGACGTTCGACCGACCGGTCGCTCCCGACGACAACGGTCCGGTTGAAGGCTTCGCCATCGCCGGCGAGGACGGCAGATACTACAAGGCGTACGCGGAATCGCTTGTCACCAAGGACCAGGGCATCTGGGGGAACAAATACGATCGCAAGAAGCTGTTCGTCTGGAGCCCGCTGGTCAAAGAGCCCGTGGCGGTCCGCTACGCCTGGGCCCGCAGCCCGATGGGCAATCTCAAGGTCAACGGCAAGCCGTGGCAGCCGGTGCACAGTTTCCGCACCGACGAGCGGGACTGGCCGGAGAATGAAGACCCGGCGGAGAACGCCGTGACCCGCACGCAGGCGAAGGAGATGGCGCAGGAAGCCGCTGAGCGCTTTGAGTACAGGAGCATGGAGGAGGCCAAGCGGGCGGTCGAAATCCTTAAACAGCGCGAGATGCTGGGCAAAAAGAACTCGACGGCCCCATGACCTTCCCGGAAGCAAGGAATAGCCCATGATACGGCTTCTAACATTAGGTTTCATGCTTGGATTCATACCCGTCGGTGTTTCAGCGGCCGGCGACAGGAACACGCCGAAGGACGCGAAGAACGGGTTCGCCTGGACGTCCGTTATTCCCGACGACTGCCCGTTCGAGCGATCGCAAACGCTTACCGGGATCTTCTTCACCGGACGCCACGGCGATTATCACTGCGGCGACACGTTCTACCCGTCCTGGGCAAGTGACGGCAATATGTATTCGCCATGGACCGACGGGATAACCGACGGCATACGATGCAATTCAGGGGGAAGTCTGAAAAGAGGCTTTCATACAGGCCATGCCGTGATGACCGGCGATGACCCCCTCAAGTTAGTCATCAAGAATACATCCCCGCCCAAAAGGGGCTGGGCCAAACCTTACCGCGGAAGATACCCCTGCGGCTCACTGGTTCATAACGGGATCTGGTACTATGGCACCTACTGCCTGGGTCCCAGTGCCACGTATGTGCATAGTGGCTTTACATGGAACTTTCCGAATCTCGGACCCATGCCGGGCTTTCAGATTTCCTATGACCTTGGCAAGACCTGGACTGACTCACCGCTTTCGGCGACGAACCCGCTTTTTCCAGAGCCTGCCAAATTTCTTGGCCCGGTCAAGATGGGCGCCCCGCATTTTGTCGACTTCGGCAAGAACATGGAGCATTCACCCGATGGCAAGGCGTATCTGTTTGGCATGGGAGCGGAGATCGATGATCCCAATCCGCGCCCATGTATCAAAACGGGAGCAGACGGAACTGTCTATCGGATAAACAAGGTTTGCCAGGATCGAGTGCATCTTCGCTTGAGGACAGGGGAGGCGGCAAGCGAATCCAGGGAGACGTATGAAAAGGCTTTCCAACAGGTCAATGGGCAACCCTTCGCCCACGGCAACCTGAGTTGGATATCCGCAGATCAGGTGTATATGGCACGCGTGACACCGTCCCCTGAAACCATCAATGATGTAAAGGCTTACGAGTTCTTCGCCGGACTTAACTCAAAAGGAAAGCCTGTGTGGAGCAATGATTTCAGTGCTATCAAACCGGTGATCGAATGGAACAATCACATGGGATGCGTCACAGCCACATACGTGCCGGGTCTTACGAAATACCTGATGTGCATTACCGATGGCTGGCCGACGGTGGCGAAAATGACCTCCTACATCCTGGAGGCCGACCACATCACGGGTCCCTGGCGGATGGTTGCCTACATGAGAGACTTCGGCGAACAGGCCTATTTCCTGAATTTCCCGAGCAAGTTCATCAGCGAAGACGGCCGAAGCCTGTGGTTGTGTTACTCCGCGAACTTCAGTTCTGGTTGGAATGGCGTGAACCTGGACATCAACCCGCCCGGCGGGCGTTACGGCCTGAGCCTGCACGAAGTCCGCTTGCTTGGATCAGACCGCAACGGAGATTGATTTTATTCGAACGTAAAACAAAGGATGATCCTGTCGCCACCGTTCGCTGAAGACATGGTGCTCAGAGCATGAAACAATCAAAAGAGCAAGGAGACAATGTGGTGAACGGAACGAATCTATGGCGTATCGGATTCTTACTTGCGGCGACGGCAATCGGCGCGTCCAACGCATCCTCGGCGGAGAAGATCGAACCCCATGCGAAGCATGAGGAACCTGCCACCAAGGAATCGGTCAAGGAGTTACAGGACGACTTCCTGAAACTGAAGTTCGGCATGTTCATCCATTACAACATGGCCACTTACAAGAACACCCAGTGGGTCGCGGGCTACCACAGCCCCGCCGACTTCAACCCGGGCGGCAAGGTCGACACGGACGCCTGGGCGGACGCGGCGGTGTCCGCCGGCATGACCTACGGCGTCCTGACGGTAAAACACGTCGCAGGCTTCTGCCTGTGGGACAGCCAATACACGACCTACGACGTCATGCACCCTGACTGTCCTTACAAGGAGGACCTCGTCGCACAGTTTATCAAATCATTCAAGAGCCGTGGATTAAAGGTGGGGCTTTACTATTGCTGGCGCCACCCGGGGTTTGGCGACCCTGAGAAACACAAGGTCTTGCCGCCGGAATGCGATCCTGCGACCCATACTCTGGAAGAACAAAACGAATTCCAAAAAGCGCAGATCGCGGAACTTCTGGCCACGTATCCGGAAGTCTTCTACATCTGGAATGATGCGCTCGACGACAAAGTCATGCCCGCGGATGAAATACTAACTCACATAAGAGGCATACGTCCCGATATCCTTGCCAGCGCCAATTGGTGGAGTTGGGCTAAGAAAGGAACGCCGTACGTGGACATCGCCGTGAAGGAATTGAGGCACTTTCCCGAGGACAACAAGGCGCCAGGCGAGACATGCTGGAAACTGGAACAAAAATGGTTCTGGCAGGAGGGTTTTCGCGCTGGAGGTGCACACGGCGCCATGGGTCACATGGTCAAGGCGCACAACAGGAATTCGAATTTCCTGCTCAATGTCGGCCCGGATAGAAACGGTAAGCTTGTGGAATCAAGCATTGGGACACTGGCGGAAATCGGGAAACTCCAGGTTCCAAAGGCAACCTCTGGCCCTCCAAAATGAAGAGAAATATCAAAGACCTTGGGGGTATAACGAGCACCTCTTCATCGAAGCGGGCAGGTGTAACACAAGGGTCGCCGATGGCTGGCGGCGGCCGCTGTATGTGATGAAACGACAGACGGAGTAGAGAGAAGTAAAGAGTGGACTACGGCAAACAGAAAGGAAACGAAATGAACCGCAGAATCGCGAACGTATGTGGCCTCACAGCCATGGTATTGACAAGCCTCGTCCTCAATGCCGCGGCGAAAGACATCCCCGCACAACTGCCCGATCCGGACGGCAAAGCGGGCGACGCCACCAATCCGGTCAAGGTCTACATCCTGGCCGGCCAATCCAACATGGTGGGCATGGGCAATCTCAGCGGCGCCCGGTGCCGCTACAGCGGGATCTACCTGACCGCCGATCCCGCGGCCCCCAAGGGCCCCATGTATATCTACCCGGTGGGGCACTACAAGATCGCTTCGCATGGTATCTACGTGTCGGCCGATCCGAAAGCGGACGACGGGGCGACGGCTTCCATCTACACGGGCGCCTACAACCCGGCCACGGACTATGACAAGGCCAAGCCGGCGAAGACCGAGACGGTGGCGCTGGGGGTTGCGCAGGGCGCGCTTCCGACCATTTCCGGCCCGCATACCGTGGTGGTCACAGGCTTCATTGACGTTCCCGAGTCCGGCAACTACACCATCAACCCCGGCCATGGCGACAGTTCGTACAACGTGATGGTGCTGGATGGGCAGGAGGTCTACCGCAAGGACGTGGGCGGCCGGGCGGTCAAGCAGGAGGTCGCGCTCGAAGCAGGGAAGCGCTACCCCATCAAGATCACCTACTTCAAGGGCGGATCGACAACGCTGTGGATGAGCCAGGAGGATCTGCTGGGCGAGGGCGATCTGGAAATCGTGACGAAGCGTGAGAAGAAGTTCCCGAACCTGGTCGACGACAAGGGCGAGTGGACGGTGCGCGGCGACGTCTATTACCAGGATGCCCGCATCAATTTCAAGGGCAGTCGCCTCAGCCCGACCTCGAACGGGAAAACCATTGGTCCGGAACTCGGTTTCGGTCATGTCATGGGCACCTACCACGACGAACAGGTCCTGCTCATCAAGACCGCCATGGGCAACCGCGCGCTGGGCTATGATTTCCGCCCGCCTTCGAGCGGCCGGAATGACCCCGACAGCAAGTGGGAGTCGCTGGAATATCGCCTGATGGTTGAAGGGGTCCGCAAGACCCTGGATCAGATTGCCGAGATCGTGCCGGGCTACAAGGGCCAGGGGTACGAGATCGCCGGATTTGTCTGGTGGCAGGGCCACAAGGACAGTTTCACGCCGGATCTCATCGACGAGTACGAGAAGAACCTGGTCAACCTGATCAACGATGTCCGCGCCGAATTCAAGGCGCCCAAGATGCGTGCCGTCGTGGCCACGGTCGGTTTCGGCGGCCACAACATGGCTGATAAGTTCCTGAAGATCCTGCAGGCGCAGATGGCGGTTGGCGATCCGAAGAAACATCCGGAATTTGCCGGAACCGTGGCGTCCGTGGACACCCGCGATTTCTGGCGGGAGGTCGATGAGTCACCGATGAGCCAGGACTATCACTACAACCGTAATGCCGAAACCTACATGCTGGTGGGCGACGCCCTCGGGCGGGCGATGGTCAATCTCCTCGGCGGGAAAGCGGAAACGCTTCCGCAAGCCGCCAGGCCGAAACCCGCGGTACAGCAGGCAAGTGCCGAACCGGCAGAGCAGGATGAGGCAGCCGCGAAAGCGGCGCTGGCCCCGATTATTATGGATGGTATGGCGCCGGGCTATGTCGCCAACCCCAGGTACAACGCGGCACTCTTGAGTGAAGCCAGCGGGGAGAAGCCGAAGCGGGCTTCACAGTTCCTGCGGGGCGCGATGTACCGTCTGACTCAATACTATCGCGCGGCCGGAGTCCACGACTATGACTGGCATTCCTTCGGTCCGGACCTTAAGAACATGGAATGGGAGTACTTCAGTTTTGACCCGCCGGAGAATCTGCCCAAGGAGAAGGGAAACCGGTACCGCAAGGTGACCTATCCCGAAGGGATGGAGAACTGGTTCGCGCCCGACTTCGATGCCAAAAAGGCAGGCTGGAAGAAAGGGCTCCCGCCCTTTGGTCAGTTGGATGGCAAGCTGGCGCCGCTGTCAGAGTCGTGCAAGGCGCCATTCTGCGGGTGCGGCGAGAAACCGAAGACCCTGTGGGAAAAGGAAGTTCTTCTGGTGCGTGGCACCTTTGAAATCCCGCCGCTCAAAGAGGGCCTCCGCTACCGGATCGTGGTCGGGGGCAGCGCCCACGTCAATGCAGGCGAGGGTTATGCGATCTATGTCAACGGCAAGTTGCTGGCCGAGTCGAACGCCGGTGTCGGCAAGCGGCAGGGCGGACAGCCACGCGGCGGCCATGTGTATGCTGACTTCCGTGACGACTTCCAGGGCGGCAAGGTGACCATCGCGGCCACCAGCTTCCTGAGATACAACAACCCACGGGGGATCATCCCTCCGCGCGGGCACTTTACGCTGTGGATGGAGGAGGCGAAGATCCCATCGGTGGAAGCGGCAGTGGCCAGTGATCAATAACCAGTGATCAGTCCGATCCGTCGGATCAGTTACCCTTACAACAACAAACAGGAGATACAGCAGCAATGAACAACGGACCAACCAGGACAGCGGCGGTTCTCGCCCTCACGGCAGCCATGCTGCTTTTACCTTTCGCAGCGAGCGCCGCCGCGCAAACGCCCGCAGCAAAACCCAAGCCGGCCATCGAGCTCGGCGCGCCTTTCGCCGATAACGCGATTCTGCAGCGGCAGATGCCGGTTCCCGTCTGGGGCTGGAGCAAGCCGGGCACCAAGGTCACGGTGGAGTTTGCGGGGCAGAAGAAGAGCGCCACGGCAGGTAAGGATGGCAAGTGGATGCTCAAACTGGATCCGCTCAAGGCCTCCCATGACGAGCGCGAGCTAAAGGTCACCAGCAACGGTGAAGCCATCACCCGCAGCGGTGTGCTGGTCGGCGAGGTCTGGTTCGCCTCCGGCCAGTCGAATATGGAATGGGTTGCCGGGAAGTCCATGTGTCGAGACCTGGCCGGAACGTTGCAGAGGTCCAAGGAAGAGCATCCGGTTCGGGAATACGCCGTGGATATTGGTTCGGCCGTATTCCCCTGCAGCCGCGCGACGTCAGCCGATGGCTGGAAGGGCTCCAGGAAGGCCGGCGGATTCTCCGCCCTCTGCCTCGCCTTCGCCTGGGGTCTCCACCAGGAATTGGAGGTTCCCATCGGCATTCTGCGCAGCAGCCACGGCGCCACGCCGATCGAGACGTGGACCGCCTACGAAGGCTTCGCCGCGCACCCGAGGCTGCGGGACATTGCGCTGAAGATCCGCCAGAGCGACCCCAGAACGCCGGAATGCAGGGCGGCGCACGAGAAGTTCTACGACGACCTGCGCAAGTGGCGGAAAGACAGCGAAGACCTGATCAAACGCGGCGGTTCCGCCCTGCCGCGGCCGAAGCTGCCGGGCATCGCCGACGAATGGAAGGGCCCGGCGCGGATGTATAACAAGAAGATCGCGCCGCTCATCCCCTACGCGATCCGCGGGACGATCTGGTGCCAGGGAACCAGCAACGGCAACGACGGCAAGATCTACGCCGACAAGATGGAGGCGCTGATCAGCGGCTGGCGCAAGAACTGGGGGCGGCCCGACCTTCCCTTCTACTTCACCCAGCAGCAGCACTACGGCGAACCGGATCCCGACCACGTCGGCTTCGCCGATCTTCGCGAGGCCCAGACCCTCTTCTTCATGCGAGCGAAGAACGTCGGCATGGTCCCGCAACACGACCTGAACAGCGCCCGTCCCACGGGCATTCACTATTTCAACAAGCTCGACCCGGGCAAGCGGCTCGCACGCTGGGCGCTGGCCCATCAATACGGCAAGGACATTCCCTACACCGGCCCGATCTTCAAGTCGTATACGATCGACGGCGACGAGGTTCGCGTGCAGTTCGAGCAGCGCGGCCCCGGCGGGGGCCTCATGGTCGCGAGCAAGGGCATGCAGGCCGACTACCGGAAGGACCCGTCGTCCTACGTCGAACCGGCTCGCGAGACCCCGGGCGAGAAGCTGAAGCACTTCCGGCTCGCCGGCAAGGACAAGGTCTGGCATCCGGCCGAAGCGGTCATCGATGGCGACGAGGTCGTGGTGACCAGCAAGGCCGTCCCGGAGCCGCGGGGCGTGCAGTACGCCTACTGCGCGACGCCGATGGGCGCCAACCTCTACAACCGGGCCGGGCTGCCGACGATCCCGTTCGCGTATTTCGACGGCAAGCAGATGTTTAACGAAGACGACCCGGCGATTGTCGCAGCCGCCAAGGCCGAGGCCCAGAGAAAGTGGGGCAAGAAGACCTATCTGCTCCCCGCAACCCTTTTCCGCGATCGCGCCGTCATCCAGCGCGACCTCCCGGTGCCCGTCTGGGGACACGGGGTTCCCGGCGCCGAGATGACCGTCGCCTTCGGCAATCAAGAGAAGAAGACCAAGGTCGACGAGTTCGAGCGCTGGCGTGTCACCCTCGACCCCATGCCCTCCTCCGGCAAAGGGCGCGATCTCGAGATTCGGTGCAGTAACGGGGAGGCGCGCACGGTCCGGGACGTCCTCGTCGGTGATGTCTGGATCATGACCGGTTCTCGTCAGTTGTCGGGTGAACTGATCCGACCAAAGGAAAGCGAAGGGGTTTCGCCAAAAGCCCTGCCGCTGGTCCGCGAGTTCCGCATCAAGACCAAGGCCCGGCGCTTCCGGACGCCGCGCAAATTGAGAATGGAGATCGGCGGTGGCAAGTATGTGGCTTCCTGGCAGCCTGCGGATTTCGACAAAATCGGCGATCCGCCGTCCATGGTCGCCTACCATTTCGCCTCCCGGGTCCAGCAGCCCGGAGTGCCCGTCGGCGTCGTCACGCTGGGTTCGGAAAACCCGCCACTCACCTGGGTTTCCTATGAGGGCATGCAGAAGGCCGCCGGCTTCGAAAAGGAACGTGATGAGCTCAACCTGGCCTACCCGAACACCGATGTCTGCAAGAGAGCCGTCGTCGCGTACATCGAGACCGTCAAGCAGTACAACCGCAAGGTGGCGGCCCTGCTGGAGGCGGGCGAGGAGATCCCGACGGAACTGGCGGACCGGGCGCCGGCCTTCCCCCAGCCCTATTACAACCAATGGGCCAACCGCACCGAGACCGCGACGCATACCTACAACTTCTGCATCAGTCCGCTGACCCCGCTGGCGGTCCGCGGCGTGACCTGGATCCCGGGTAAAGACAACATCAGCGAGGACGTCTCGAAGTACTCACCGTCCCTGGAGGTCTACGCCGCCAGCCTTGCCGAGACCTACGGCCAGGAGAAGGTCCAGTTCGTCTATGCCCAACCGGCCGCCGTACTGGTCGAGGGAATCGGCAAACCAAAGATCGAAAACGCCGTGAGCGTCGAGTTCAGCCAATGGCCGGAAAGTCTGCAGGAGATCGCCACCGAACTCGGCACCGCAGCGGCAGGCGCGGGCAGGTAGAGCAAGCCGTCAGATGCGCGCCGAACCGTGATGTATGACATTTAACGGAGAGGGACAACATGCACCTATCCATAGGACTAGCATGCGTCGTTCTGGGCGTGCTCGGTAAGGCTTCTGCGGCCGAACCTCGAAACGCAAGTGTTCCAGTCGCGCCCGCACAGGTTAAAGACATCAAAGCCTACTGCATTGATTTCAACTGGGGCGCACGGAGGGCGTTTGCCAAGCCCGGATCGTGGGCCGGCGCCGATCCGGCGAAGCATGTGGCCTGGTACAAGGCGATGGGTGCCAATGTCATCCAGACATTCTGCGTCTCCTGCAACGGCTACGCCTGGTACAAGAACGGCTTCGTTCCGGAGCAGCCGGG
>CBFDDG010000065.1:0-13659 GCA_965603505.1 uncultured Phycisphaerae bacterium
TCCACCGTCCTCAAGGCAACCAGGGACGCCTGGGGGACGCCGCCATACTCGGCCGTTACCGTGACGCGTTTGACCCCGGTCTCCGCGCCCTTCACCTGCCCGGCGTCTGAAGCGTCCACCCACTCCACCTGCACCGCCCGCTTCCAACCTGTCGAATGCGTCAGCGGCGTGCCGTCCCTGCCCACTGGGGGGCTCGATGACCACTCGTCAAAATCATCGACGTCATCAAAGTCCGCCCGTACTGTGGCCAGTTCGCCCGATTCGACGCCGAACACCGCTGCACCATCCGGGTCGTCGTAGCTTTGCTGAAGGACCTCCGATAGCAGCGATTCGGCCAGCAATCGGCCCCGATTGACGAGAGCCACTCTATACTGAGTGACTTTTGAAGCGCCCACCGTGTTCAACGCAGCGACGAACATCACAGAGACAATCACGGTCGAAATCACCGCCTCCACAATGGTGAAAGCGTTCCGACAGCTTTGAGTTCTGCATTTTGCGTTCCCGGTAATCGGCTCCTGCAACTCAAGACTCATTGGCTCACCTCCGGCCTGTTGAGAATCCTGACACCGGTCTGGACGGTCGATTGGCTATTGTCTCCCGCTCTCAGGCTCACCGTGACCCCATCGAGGTAATACGTGCTCTGCACCTGAGGCTCGCCGGCCGTGGTCACTGTCCCGTAAACGGTGAACAGCAACGACTGCCCCGGAAGCGGCACCCAGGTCACGCCCCGGTTGCTGCTCCAGCACAGGCCCGTGTTGGTCGTCGTCACGTTCTTGTCCCGTCCCCATAACTTGCACGCGGTCCCATTGGCGATCCATTTGACCACGATGCTGAGCCCCTGTTCCGGCGAGAGGCCTTCCATGCCCGAGAACTGGAACTCCTGCTCCAGATAGCTGCTGAGGAGCGTCGATTCAAGCAGCGTCTCCTCCTCCAGCACAACCCCGCTCGGACAGTGGCCCTCCGTGGGCAACTGCAGTTGCATCCGGGCTTCCCCATCCACCGGACCATCGGTCTTTGCGTGCAGCACGACAGAGGTGACACTCCAGCTCACCGCATCAGCGGGCAGGCCCGGCATAAAGTACTCCGCATACCATTCCGTGTCCTTGATCGGATAGTCGTACAAATCCTTTATGGAGCTATACGTCAGCAGGGTCGTCCGTGGGCTTTCATTAGCCAGAGGAATCTCCGTGGTGGTGGTCGTCAAATCGTAGGACAGATTGAATTCATAGACATTCGCCAGCACGTTGGCAAGCGCGCCTGCATTGTAGCGTCGAGTGAGGGGGTCTCCCAGGATGCCTGACCATTCGTAGCAGATGATTTCCGGCACGTCGTTTCCGTCACGGTCTGCAACAGCGAATTCGATCATTTTTGAGGATCGCTGAGTGACAGAAACCGCGTATTGCAGCTCGGTGATCATCTGTTCGACGGCCCCGGCCGCAGCGATGCTCGCTCGGGCAGGGCTATTCGCGTCCGGCATGGCCCGCGCCGCAAGGAGCATGACAGAACCGATAGCCAGTATAATGGTCGCCGTGACCGCCATACTGACGACCAATTCGACCAGCGTGAAACCACGACCTGTCGTGCGCTGTGAAGCGAATGTAGGGATGTTTGGCTTTGGCATCATTGCACGCCGACCAGTCCCGTCTCGCCGTCAACTGCAATCGTCTTTTGCCGTGAACCGGCTGCCACAATCACCGTGCCACCGTTATCGGGCAGCCCCCACCCGTTGAAAGTAACCTGTGCGCCGCCGTTGAAGCTGACCGACAGCAACTCCGCCCTGTACGGCTCGGCCGGCAAGGTCACCTGATAGCTGCCGGAGGCGCCGTCGGGAGCTGGCAGGTTCGTAATCTGATATCGCTCCGTCACGGCGTCAAAAACCACCGTGCAGGACGAAGAGGACGTCTTCGCGTACGACTGCGCCAGGCGTAAATCGGCCGCTACACGCCGGGCCGCTAAATCGAGCCGGTAACGACCGGAGGCGCTGCCGTACCGCGGCACTGCAATGGCGGCCAGAACCGCCACAATCGCCGAGACGAGGACAAGCTCAAGCAAACTGAAGCCGTGGCTGATAATGCAGGCTCTACGGCACATCTCCCACCTCAAGGCAAGTCCCATCACCCAAGACACTCACTGTCTCCAAGCAGGGAAGCTTGCACGGTGTCCATGCAACGGGAATCAGGCCGCTGCCGAGACCTTCGACAGTGGCCTGGTCAAGTCCGTTAAACTCCCAGGACGCCCGGCCCGGGCACAGATCGTGCACCCCAGGCAAGAACACAGCCCACAACGGCTCAATACGTGTTGTAGAGCTTGTCCGCGTCGTCCGCTTCCGTGGTCGTATTCGCCTTGATGCTTCCGCTGGCCTCCGTGTAGACCCAGCCCGTATTCGGGTCGGCCGGATTCGCGCTGATCCCTGCGTCGCCCTTGTTGCTTCCGACAGGCAACGGCGGGATGCTGCGCATGTAGGGTCCGTAGATGCATGTCGCGGTCTTGCTTTCGCTTACGGTCGAAGCCGTGACATCCGTGTACTGGGTCAACTGATTTGAAACGTTGGCGGCCGTCGGGAAAGTCCCGCCGTGCTCGGCGGCATACAGGTCAATGGCATTGCGAAGCACGGCAAGGTCGCCGCTCAACGCCGAGTCCCCCGCGCCCTTGGAACCGCGGCTCATGCGCGGAATGCCGATGGCCGCCAGAATGGCGATGATCGCAACCACGATCACGACCTCCAGCAAACTGAATCCCCCTCTGCGCGTTCGTCTGAGTCTTTTCATGTCGATTCTCCTATAGTTCTGCTTTTTTCAAGACAATGCCTGCCTTGAGAATATCGTCCGGATGTTAACGACACTTAAGTAGTTGTACGTAGTTAATCTCTGGAATCAGCCCTCCCCGGACGGGACAAGAGCCCAGATTTCCACGGCTATTCATTCAGGAGTTCCAGGGTGATCTGCCTATCGTCGCGCTCGAAAACCGCTGACCGATCGCCGACGGAAACGAGCACGAAGCCATCGACAGATTGCCCCGGAACGAGAAAACGGTCATCCAGCACGGCATACGATTTGCGCCCGTCTATCACGACAGCCGTGAGCTTGTGCGTCCCAATAAACGTGGCAGTGGCATCCGCCCCCCCCCTGCCGCTTCCGTCACCATTATCGGGCCATGATGCCGGAAGCAAGAACGGGTCCCTCATTTGCGTGAAATCCGTTCCCGCAACTGGCCAGATCACATTCAACCGCTCGGCCATGCCCCGGCTTCGCTCCACCTCCAGGACAGGAATGTTGTCTGTAAGGGGGACGGACTGATCCGACGGATGCAACGCCTCGGCCGAGGCGGCACCCGGTCCGCCCTGTGGACGCAGAATCGTCCGGTCCAGGACGAGCGCGACGAGACCCAAAAAAAGAATCACTAAAAGTTTCTTATGGCGTCCTGTAAAATCCATGGGCACCCCCTAAGACCGCCTCTCGGCATCCCCGCGCGGCTTCTCGGACGCGGAGGCCGGAGTCGAGCCGCTTGGGGCGGCATACCAGAACAATTGGAGCCGAAAGTTTTCCGATTCCGAGGGCTGTGCAGGATTACCGGTCAGTTCGACGCGTATCACACTCATGTCCGGGAACGTGGTACTCAACCCATGAAGAAATCGGACGTACTGCAGGCACGCACCCCTTCCGACAATCGTGATAGGAACCAAATCATACTGTCGACCGCTGGCAATCCGATCCGTTTGCACATTATCGACCTGAAGTTCGCAGTCGGAGAGAAACCCTGTCAGTCCGGCGATGCGTCTGTTGATGTGCGCCGCCGAATCAAGCTGAACCGTCCCGACCGCCAATTCCTGCTGGACCGAGGTCAGTCGCTCCTTTACCGTAGCAATCGCCGCTTGCAGAGCCGAGTTCTTCTCCTGCTGGGTCTGCAATTCGTGACGAAGGCCGGCCGTGACGGACCGCTGCTCAAGAAGCGGTCCACCCGTCGTCAGATACCATACCAGCGAGGCAAGAACACATACCGCGCTTCCGACCGCATCGATCCGCAGCAGACTGTGATGTCGAAACGCCAAGAGATGCACTACTGTCGTCCCCTAAAAATCGCACTCGATACTGAACGCCACCGCCTCTCCACGGAGGAAGGACTGGCGGGAACTGTTCGTGAGCCGAACCATGTCGAATGCGCCGATACTCTCAAGCCGCAGGACAAACTGCGATACCGCCTCCTGCGTCTCACCGAAGCCGTTGAGCACGAGCTTGTGACGGCATTCGGCCAGAAAGACACTGAGCGGTTTGGCCGGAAGGCGACCTCTCAGTCCATCCGTGATAGCTTCATCCTCTTTCGTAAGCGTCGCCAGTTGACAACGGCTGAGCACAATGTCGCCGCCCAGTTGGTCGGACAGACCCACGAACAGTTTGCTCCAATCGGGCTGATCGTGGATGGCCCGGGTCGTCTCCAGAGCCACGGTGGCCTCTGCCAGCTCCCGCCGAAGCTCCAACATTTCTCGATTGCTCTGCTCGGCCTGCTCCGTGACCGCCTCAAGCCGCCCGCTGAAGCTGCGCCCCTCGCTGGAGCCAAAGGCGCGGAGCGTCAGGGAACCGACGACGAGCAGGAGGATGTACGTCCCGCACACCGTCGTCCATACGTACAACCGGGCTTTGCGGTGTCTTCTCACCCGCCGCTCGGCCGGAATCAGGTTCACATCGCCCATGCATCAGTCCCCATCAAATTGCGCCAGGCCAACCGCCACCGTCATGGCCGGATTGCTCGTCCTGGCCAGCAGCTCGGGCGGACTCTCAATCAGACTGCTCGGTTCGGCCGCTTTGACCTCCACGTTCAATCGCCCTTCGAAGTAGCCGGCAAGCTGAGGGACGCCGGCCCCGCCACCGATCAGCAGCAATCGTCGTACCCCCTCTCCAGGAAAATGCCGATTCGCATAGGACAACGGCACTCTCAGCTCATCCAACAACTTGTCAAAATGGCTTCTGAGATGTTTACGGATCGCATCGAGAGTCTCACGGTCAAAGTCTTTCGTGCCCTCATCCGAAGCCGGACCGATGGTCCCGATAATCTGGTAGGCCGACTCCAGAGGAATGCCGAAAGCCTCGGTGAGTCTGTCGATCAACTCGGCGATGGAGGCGCCTTCGAGAGACCTCTCATAAATCAGCGACCGTCCGCACACGAAGAGCACGGACGTGGAACGCCACCCGAGATCGACGATGGCCGTGATTTGTGGGGCCGGCAGAACAAGAGGCGCGCAGGCCCGTGCGGTCGCTGCACTCCGCGTGTCCAGCACGACGACATGGAACCCCGCGCCCTCAAAGCTGTCCAGCAGCGCGGTCGCTGCATCGTGCGGGCAACCGATGGCAAGTGCCTGAGTTACCGGCTTGGAGTGGGCGGGGCTTTTCAATTCCCAATAGGCCATGGCAAACGAGTCCGGAGCCACGCTGTGCAGGCGTGCCAGTTCCATCCGGACGATTTGCTCCACGGGCGCGCCGGAGACCTTCGAGGGCAGCTCAAGCGAAGCCCGGAGCAAAGCCTTCTCGGGCGCCGCCAGAGCAATCGTGCCGCCGTGGAAGCCCTGACGCTGCAGGACCTCTTTCAAGGCCTGTGCATCGACGCTGGAGATTTCCTCTTCCGGCTCGGGCCGCGGCAGCAGCGTCAACGCGCACGCACGGAATTCCCCCCCGGAGACCAGAAGCTGGGCCGCCTTTATGGTGCGTCGACCGACGTCCACTCCAATGACGGTGCGTCTCGAACGTCCGATCCTCATACGCCGCCTCCCTCCGTCATCGCGGTCAAATCGAACAGCGGAATGAACATGCAAATGGAGATCAGACCGACCAACGCTCCCATCACAATCAGAATGGCGGGCTCGATGATGCTCGTCAGAGATCGAAGGATGACCTCATTCTCTTCATCGAGGAATGTCGAGATGTTGAGCAACAATCGGTCGATCTCGCCGCTCGTCTCACCACTGCGAATCGCCTCCTGGACCGATGGGTTGATCAAAGCTGCATCTGTGAATGCCGCGCTCATGGGCTCACCTCTGGTCACACACTCTTCGGCCTTTGAGACCAGTTCCTGGTATCGGACGTTTCCGGCCGAATGCTGGACAAGCCGAAGGGCCTCGAGCATCGGTATATGGGCCTGCAACAGCACACCGAGCAGGGACACGAGCCGTGCGGTCGAAAAGCTCCTGGCGATGCGCCCTGCGTACGGCAATCGGAGAATCGCTGTGTCACGAAAATATCTACCGTTCGGCGTGCGGAGATAGGCAACGAGAGAACCGACCAAGCCCGCACAAAGCAGTGCGACGAGCCACCAGTACCGACGGAACATCGCGCTGACGACTACCAGGATCTCCGTGCTCGCCGGCAGCGGCACATCAAGCGACTCGAAGAGCTCGGCGAAGCGTGGCACAACGAAAAGCAGCATGAGAACGAAGACGGTCAATCCAACCGTTACGAGCAGGCACGGATAGATGAGGGCCCCCACGACGGCGTTGCGGGCCTTCAACTGCTTCTGCTTGGCCGCGGCCAGGCGATCGAACATCTCCACGAGATGGCCGCTGGATTCGCCCGCCGCGACCAGACTGCGGTAGATCGGATCGAAATAGGCCTCGTGGGACTCCATGGCGTTTGCCAGAGCGGACCCTTCCTCCACACGGGTGCGCAGGCTGCTGATGACGTCGCGCCACGGCCCGGGCCGGGTCTGTCGCTCGAGGGCATGCAGACCATCGACGAGTTGTGTCCCCGATGAAGTCAACACGTAGAGTTGACGCGAAAACCACGCAACATTCTTCAGTTTCTGTCCGCGAGAGAGTCGTCGTGTGCGCCGGCTTGGACCCTTCCTCGCGGTCACGGCCGATGCCGTCACCTCGGCCACATAGAGACCTTTGCCGCGCAGCAACTCCGTCGCGGCCATGGTGTCCCCCGCGTCGATGACACCCGAAACGGCCTTCCCGAGCCCATCATATGCCTTGTACGCCAGCTTCATGCGACCTCCACCGCCTCCGGGACGCTGTTTGGACGATCGGATGCATCTGAGCTCGTATCTTCGCTATGCGTCACCGCAAGCACTTCCTCCAGGCTTGTCTTTCCGTCCAGGGCCAGCAATACGCCTTCCTCCCGTAGCGTCAGTACCCCCTTCTTGCGCAGGGCATCCCGAAGCTCGTGGGTGGGCGCGGCCCGATGAATCAGACGCCGCAAGTCGGCGGTCACCTCCATAACAGCATAGATGCCGGCCCGCCCCCGAAAACCGGAGTTATGACAGTCCTTGCAGCCCGCCCCCTTTCGGAACGGACGCCCCGGCTTATCGGAAAGCCCCGCGTCCTCCAGCACGTTCTGCGCCGGGATATACTTCGCCGCACAGTTCGGACATACGGTCCGGGCGAGCCTCTGCGCGATGACCCCGTTGAGCGCGCTCGACAGCAGGTACGCCTCGATGCCCATGTCCAGAAGCCGAGCCACGGCCCCGGGAGCATCGTTCGTATGCAGCGTGGCCAGCACAAGGTGCCCCGTCAAAGCTGCCTGCACAGCCACGCGTGCGGTTTCCTCATCGCGGATTTCCCCCACCATGATGATATCGGGGTCCTGCCTGAGGATACTTCGCAGGGCCCGCCCAAAGGTCATTCCAATCGCATCGTGGACCTGGATTTGATTCACCATGTCGAGCTGGTACTCGACCGGGTCCTCCACGGTCAGGAGGTTCTTCTCCGGGCTCCGGATGAGATCCAGGGCCGAGTACAGGGTGGTCGTCTTGCCGCTTCCGGTCGGCCCTGTCACCAGCACGAGACCGTACGGCTGACGCAGCATTCTCTCGAACGCATCCAGAGTCTGACGCCGGAAACCCAGGTCCTCCATGCGGATCCTGAGGTTCGCCTTGTCGAGAATGCGGACGACGATCTTCTCCCCAAGCAGAGTGGGCATGCCGGATACGCGCAGATCGATCTCCCGGCCTTCAGCAACGATACGCACACGGCCTTCCTGGGGCAGACGTTTCTCGGCGATGTCCATCCGGCCGATCACCTTGATGCGCGAGACGATCGAGGCGTGAAGGCCCGGCGGCGGCTTCATGAGGTTCCGCAGCGTGCCGTCAATACGATAGCGAACCCGCGTTCCGTGTTTGTCCGGCTCGATGTGAATGTCGCTGGCCCCGTCCTTGATGGCGGTCAGCAGCGCCACGTTGACCAAGTTGATAATCGGGCTGCCCTCGACCATCTTGTCCAGGTCGGTGGCCGGTCCGTCGTCCACGGATTCCCTCTCCACAACCTGCACCTCGCTGTCCGCCAGGGAGGCGAGGAAGGAGTCCACATCCGTATTCCCGGATGCATACTTCTTGACGTACTCGAGAATGTTCTCTCGCGGGGCGAGGACGGACCGGATCCGACAGCCTGTCAACTGATGCAGTCTGTCGATCTTCGGCAATGACTGCGGCTCGGCCATGGCCACCGTCAGGGTATTATGCACCTTGAACATGGGGATGGCGTTGAGCCGCTCCGCCTCCTCTTCGCCAATGAGCGAGAGCAGCGAAAAGTCGACCAGGCCGTGACGCAGGTGGCAGAACGGCACGCCAAGCTGATGCGCCAGGAAGCGAAGCATGTGGGAGTGGTCGACCACACCCTGCTGGACGAGCATCTCTCCGAGCATCCCGCCGGTGGTCCGTTGCTCGGCCAGAATGCGGTCAAGCTGGTCTCGCGAGATGACTCCCTCGGCCACCAGGGTATCGCCCAACCGGGATTCCGGCGGGTACTCTGTCACAGGAAACTCCTCACGGCCGAATTCGTGTCCTCAAAGTGCTCGAACTGCGGCGACAGGCCGGTAAGCTCGATGACCTGCCGAATCGTGTCGTTCGCCGCACACAATTTCAGTCCCTTGCCGCTGTGCGCCAACTCGCCCGCGATGTCGGCCAGCGACTCCAGACCCTTGCTATCCACATAGGATAGCGCCGAGGCGTCGATGACGACACGCCCGAGGTTTTCGTGCATCAACTCGCGAATTCTGCCTCTGAAGGCGTCCGCCTCGGCACTGGTCAGCGGGCCGCCGGGCCGCACGACCAGCACGGCGCCCCTTTGCTGCGTTGCCATTTTCACTTTATGCTCCCTCCTCCACCGTCGGTAATGTTAACGTGAACGTACTGCCTTTGCCGAGTTCCGATTCCACGGTAATGTCGCCGCTGTGGAGCCGGGCCACCTCCCGTGCGATGGCCAGACCGAGCCCGGAGCCCTTGACGTTGGTTGCCTGCGGGTCCTTCGATCGATAAAACTTGTCGAAGACTTTCTCGATCTCCTCCGAGTCGATGCCGATGCCCGTGTCGCTGACGGATACGCTCAAGTGACCCTTCTCCACCGCGGCCGTCACGACAACATGGCCGCCTTCGAGCGTATACTTCAGCGCGTTGCCCATGAGGTTGTGCAGGGCCAACGCGATCTTGTCACGGTCGGCTTGTAGAACCGGCAGCTTCGGAGGCAGATCGAACTCGAGTGTGATTTGTCTGTCCTTTGCCTGGGCCTCGTGGTCGGCTTGGAGCTGCTGCATGAGAACATCTACGTGAACGTCATCCCGTTTCAGCTCAAATGAGCCTGCCTCAATCTGTGAGACCGAAAGGATCTCCGCAACCGTACGGTCGAGCCTCTGCGTTTCCTCGTTGATGATGTTGAGGCTCTTGCCGGTTGTACCGGCGTCCCGTTCGCAGTGCTCCAAGGCATCTTCGACGAACAGCCGGATGTTGGTCAGCGGCGTTCGCAACTCGTGGGCGGCCTTGGCGAGAAAGCTGTTCATGGCCGCCTCCGCCACCCGCTGCTGCGTGACATCCTCGATGGTGATGAGACCGAAGTGAGAATCCTCGTGCCGGATGGGTAAGACCGTGAATTTTAGCACACCACCGGTGACTGAGCCACCTTGCTCCACCTCGATCACACCACGCTTTGAAGCAGGATCCTCCGTCGCCTCACGTATCGCAGCGGCCACACGCTCATCTGTGATCACCTCGGAGGCGTTTACACAACTCGCCTGGTCCCGCGGCACCTGAAGAAGGACGGCCGCGGCACCGTTGATATGCTCCACCTGCATTTGCTCGTTTACGAGCAGCAACCCGCAGGAAATCGTATCAAACGCGGCAGCCAACACCCCCGCCGTTTCCGATCTGTCATGGACGGCCTCCTTGACGCACTGAATCGCCGAGCTGACCTGCATGGTCTGCCTGTCGCCAAGCAGCCGGTTCCAGGCCACCGCTTCAAGACCAAGGTTGGGATCGAGTTGGAGGGTCGAGATATCCGCGTCATCATCCTTGACGGCCAGCAGGATTTCGTGGATGGCCCCGATGGCCTTCAGTCGGAAACGGGCATGGCGGTGGACCAGGAGCATGCTGGCCAGCGCCAGACAGGCAATGGCCATCTGGGCCGTTTGCGGCGTGAGCCCGGCTTCCAGTGGCTCATCGATGCGCGCGGCCACCACCAGCGTAGCGCTACCTCGGCCCGGAATGCTCAGGGGGAACGTAAACTTCACCGCGCCACGAGAGGATTCCTGGGTGTACTCGAAGTCCCCGTACGCATTCTCTTGCCTTTGGGGAACGCCCGCCGCGTCCGGATCCTCCCATGATGGGGGCAGCGCGATCACCGTAATGCAGGCCGGCTCGGCGTCCGCCAGTACACGGCCGTCGGGCAAAACGATTCGACACGTTCGCAGCTTGTGCTCGACGCCCGCCTCGGCGATGGTCCGCCGCAGCATTGATAGCTCGTCCGTGGTCATGAGCGTTTCCGACACCCTGGCCAGAACCTTGCCCACTGCTCGGACACGCTGAACACTCGCCTTCTCGTTCACATCCTTCTGGAATAGCACATTGTGCCATAGCAGTACCATCAGATTGAGGAGAAACAAGGCGACCACGATAAAGATCATCAGCGCGAACAGGGAATCGCCGCGCAGCAGATCTCTCCGCATGGCGAACAGTCTCTTTGTCACTGGTCTGTCGCTCTGCATTATATCCTCCTCGGGTCAGCATGAAGCGCCACACGTGATGCGGCACGCGTGAAACGTGAGAAACCAAGCGTTCTCGTAGCACGCGTCACAAAGCCTGCTTGGGGCGCCCAAACCGAGAATACCGCGTGTGGGACACCCTTTCACGAGGCGCTGGCAAGCGGACTCATCCTGTCTCTTCGGCCATTGTGCGACCGAGCTTAATGAGGCCCCAGGAGTTTGCGATGCCGCTTCGACCCAACCGGCAGGAAATGGAACAAAGCCCTATAAGAAACGCGTGGACAGCTTGCCACAGACTCATCGGGGACGTGAAGCGGACAGACCGCAGCCTCCTGCATGGGTTTTCGGACGTAGTGACTTGCTTCTTGACGACCACTTCGAGGTCGCCCCGGCCGCGGACGATGTTGCCCCCATGTTGGTTTCGTGACGTCATCAGCGGAGAGGGCTATTGGAAAGACTTCCCTCTGTTGGCAAATCCCCCGTCCCGCGCGTGGAGGCGCCGGATATGCTCTTGGATCACGGGGCAGCAAGGCGATAGCTGACGAACGCCACGGACCGGCTGTCCGGCGACCATGACGGCACATTGATCGTGCCTTGCCCTCCAAAGAGGCGTGTCAGCACCCTCGGCTTGCCGTCCTCCAGAGACAGCAGCCTCAGGGTGACCTCCTGATTCGGCGGATGCCCTTTGACCTCCTTGCCATAGGAGAGGAAAACCAACCGCTTGCCGTCGGGGGAGGGATGTGGAAACCAGTCGGCGTAGTCCGAATCATCCGTCACCGGTTCCTGCTCCGAGCCGTCGGCTTTCATGCGCCAGATCTTCATCAGGCCCGTGCGTTCGGAATTGAAGTAGATATACCGGCCGTCGGGCGAGTACTCCGGTCCGTCGTCCAGACCTTCGGCATCGGTGAGCCGCTGCTCCGCCCCGCCCTGAACCCCGATGGTATACACGTCGTACTTGCCGTCCCGCGCGGCACAATAGGCCAGCGTCCGTCCATCCGGCGACCACCCGTGCCAGTAGGACGGTCCCAGCGGTGTAACCAGCCGAGGCGTGCCGCCGCCGCTCGGAAGGATGAAGATGCGGGAGTCGCCCTGGTCGTGGTGACTGATCGCGAGCCACTTGCCGTCGGGTGAAAAGCCGTGATCGTTGTTGCACCGGTCCGCCGGCCCCGTATCCAACTGCCGCGGCTCGCCGCCGGTGACCGGGATCGTGTAAAGCCGGCCGTCGCCGTTGAACAGGAGATAGCGGCCGTCCGGCGACCAGTTGGGCGCCTCGAAATGGCGGCGGGCGCGATAGACGATCCGGCGCTCCCCGGTCTGCACGCTGAGGATCTCCAGCGTACTCTCAATCACGCGGTCTTCAGCCTGCGCCTGCCCCAGCGATTCGAAACCGACATTGGAGAACACTGCCGTCTCTGTTGTCGAGTTATCATGGGAACAGACCATCAGACCGACGTGCACAGGATCCCCCAGGGACGCCGAAAGCGAACCTACGGGCTGAAAGGACCGCCCATCGCGCGACACGGAGAGAGTGAACACTTCGGCGTGGCGTTCGAGCCGTATCGCTGCCGGCGCCGCAATGGGTGATTGAATCTCCTCGGTCGGGCCGCCCTTGTCCTTACGATATTGCAGGCAGATCAGGCCATCGCCGTGAACCACGGCATCGACGTAGGGCGCGTCCGGCTCAAGACTGCGACGGACCATCCACCCCGCTTTGCGATGCGGATGACGCCCCTGCCCGCGCCACCGCACGCTCGCGGTCAGGACCAGATCGCCGGCCTGCTTGTGCCAGACGTAGTGGAACGCGTCCTCAACGCCCCAGACGTTCTCCCCGCCGCCGGTAACCACATACTCGTTGCTGTCGGCGGAGAATGCGACCGCTCCGGCACGGCCTGTGTCACCGACATCACTCGCTCCCTCGAAGATCCCCACTCGAGACATATCCGCCGCTCCCAGCTCGCAACACAGGAACAAGCACACGACCGCCATACGGGCAAGTGTTCGCATCATATCAGTTCGCCGATCCAATCCTCTTGATGACGATGTCCTTATACCAAGCCTCAGCCGGCGGGCCCGCGTGAACCTGCAAGCCGATGAGGCCCGTTCGTTCGATGGATTCATCGGATTCGGTGTAGTCGACGGTCGGAACGCCGTTGAGCCATAGTTGGATGCGGCGTCCGACGCAGCGAATGACGTAGTCATTCCAATCGCCGACTTTCAGGGCCTTGCCCAGAGACGCCGCGTCCGGCTGCGCCAGGATCTTGTTCCGCCTCGATTCATCGTAGAGACAGCCCCAGTAGTGTTGGCCCATGTCGGCCTGATAGCCGATCATCTCGTGATGGCTCGGGATGCGCCGGCTGCGGATCTGAATCCCCGCGTTCGCCTGGGCCGGATCGCCTAACAGTTTGACCTTCAGCCGCAGTTCGAAGTCACCATATTCATCCTTCGTGCAGAGAAACTCGTTGCGTGGGATCTGTTTGTCGAGCGTCCCGGCCACAACGGCGCCATCCTCGATGCGGAACCAGTCGAGATTGCCCTCCCAGCCATCGAAAGTCCTGCCGTCATGGAGAGGTGCAAAGTCTCCCGTCCCCGCCTGCAGGAAAAGGTGTACGCCCTTCTTGTTGGCCGTGACCACATCCATTCGACCGTCGCCGTTCATGTCGAGGACTTCGAACTGCGTCCCGATGCCGGAGTCGTCGTCGATAAC
>CBFDDG010000066.1:0-13489 GCA_965603505.1 uncultured Phycisphaerae bacterium
CCTCTGACATATACGGTCATCGAGGTACGGCTGCGCAGCGATGACGGCGAGACGAGATCCCTGTGGGCCTGCCTGCGGATCAAACGAGAGTCGTTCGACATCAGCGGTGGCTGGGTCAGCAGCGCGACGCCCCAGGGGCCGGCGCTCACACACGTCCCGTTTCTTAAGACGCTGCGGGGCATGCACGTGAACGCCGCGCACATCGCGGATGTTCCCGGCTACACGGACCGGACCGAGCCGAACGGCTTGTATGCCCGATACCCTCTGAAGTATTTCAATCGCCTCCAGCCGATTGACCGCTACGATACGGATGCAATGCTCCCGCGGATTTATGCCGTTGAGTTCCTGGGCGAGCCCCAGTATGGCTACGGGCGCAACGGCAAACTGCCCCAACAGGTTTGGAAGGCGTTCCGGCCCTATGCGAGCAGTCGGCTCGCCACCACGCTGACGCTCAGCGAATCCCAGAACTGGCATCTGTACGCCGCGGTCGCCGACTACGCCCACTACGACGCCTATCGCGTGTCGGGCGCGAGATCCGGTTGCTGGAACGCTTCTATCTCGAAGGGGCCGCCTACCGGTACAAAGAAGTCCGTCGGGAGAGCCGGCCGGACTGGGACCTGGCGTCCATCGCCGCGCCGGACGCCGCGCTGTTGTTCGCTCTGGATCTCGACTACGAAGCGCACCCGACCGAGAAGCTCTTTCGGTTCGGGCCGCCACGGACGGCACGCTTCGAGTTTGACCTGCCGCCCCATCTCCGTGAGTTGAGGGACGTGTTTCGCATCGATGCCGACCGCACGTATGACGTTGTCTATGAACGCGCGGGCGGAGGCGTCTGCATCGAGGACCGCGTCAGCAAGGTCGCCATCTATGTTGCTGCACTGGATCGTGACCTGCGTGAGCGATTGCAGGGCCAAAGGATTGAGCTGGTTCAATATGAGCGGTCCTTTCAGTTTGATCCGGCCCATGTCGAGGAGGATTTCGCAGCTGTGTCCGCATTCCTGCGAATGCCGTGATGACTCGGGCCGTTGTCCGTCATTAGCGTGGCTGGCACGAAGGCGTTTAGCTAAGAACGCACGTGACGAATGTCGCTGCGGCACAGACAGCACGGGGGCCTATAGGTGGAAGTCCCCAGCGGCTTCCGGCTGATATGGAAGCCGCTGGACCTTGAGGTGCCCCTCCACAGTGTCCCCGATGCGCCGCCCAAGTATCGACACGCCGATGGGCGTAAGGATCGAGACCTTCATCTTCTCGAAATCGGCGTCTCCCACGGCATCCAAAGGGAAGACCAGCGAGACTGTCATCTCGCTGGCGCCGTCGTCATCCCGCAGGCACACCTGGGAATTCATAGTGACCACGTCGTTCGGCACCTCCTCGGGCGAGACCGTGTCGGCTGCTTCCAACAACTGTTGAAGCTTGTCCAAGCACGCATTCGCCGACGATGCCCACGATCCGGCAGTCGCCAGCAGGGCACGAAGGCGCTTGGAATCAAATTCCGTGATCTGGAGTCTCGCTTGGGACGTTCCTGCCTTGTATCTTGTCGTGCCGCCGAGTGTGACGGCGTGGCTGCGGCAGAAGTCGATGATCCGCGTCGTTACCAGCTCCCATTGGTGTGGGGTGAGCCCATCGATGAATACCTGGCCGGGGGCACTGTAAAAAACAGTGTGGATGTCTTTTGTGTGATGGACATGGAAGCATTGGAGTTTTCCCTTCCACCAGCAGAGGTGGTAGTATTTCTCCCATATGGGATGTGTCTCGGCGATCGCCTGTGCCACTGTCTGCCGCACCTTTCTGTCGGTCATCGGATCATCTCCTTTCTGCACGTTTCCGGGCACATCGCCCGCGCGTGCGGGATGTGACTCGTTCTTGTATGTGAGCGACTGCTCTGTCCGTTTCTTACCTTGGGCGTTCTGCGGTTCATGAGCCGTACGCCGTCCCGCTTGGGCATGCTCCGAGGCACGTGATTCTGACCTCTCCCGCTTCGTCCAGTCCGAGGATGAGAGCATAAGTGTAGTGTCCTCTGGCCTCGAGGTACATGGCCCCACCGCCGGATAGATGCTTGCGACACTCATGCAAGGTATGCTGTTTTGCCTTCACAAGGTTCGCAGCCTCCACGAAGATCGTTCCGGTGGCTTTCTCGCGGCCTACGCGGTGCAGTTCAATCTTCCATTTCGCCATGTTCCGGCACTCCCATTGCACATGACTGGGTGTTTTCGCCGTGATTCCCTGGGTGTTCAGCGCGCGGCGCGTGTATCGAAGACTCGACGGGGGAACACACGGCAGGTGTTCCTTGATTCCTACATCGGCGGGCCGACATTCATCCGTCAGGGACCGCGATACCGTCGGGCACGAGACGAATGCCGGGCCGATGAGGCATCTGCCGGCAGCTTTAGACGTAGGGGCGCATCATCACTTCTGGGCAGGTGAGGATGCTTGTTTTCGTAGGTGGGCCCCGCAAGATGGCACGGACACAGGCGGCTAAGCCATTTCCCGTGCGGCAATCCGATTGCGGAGAAAACGTGATGGACTCTGAGGATTACCATTTCCAGTCGCCGGTAGAGTGTCAAAAGAAATACCAATCGATCGAATAGCGTTCTACGAGAAGAACCATTGAAGATTTCAGACTCGTCGACAGCATCCTTCGTTCCCTTCAAGAAGGCATCACGTTCATTCGTGCATCGGCTCAGACGTTACTGGAGTATACCACAATGCCGCCGCGAGTCAACCCCTCACGGCGTAGAGGAAATCCCTTAACATGCCTCACGGGGCGTCAGGAGAAAGGTATATGATACTTGCATTCCTGTCCGCTCGCAAGTACGATTGATGTCTGCTGTGGGTTCGATTGTCGACCTGTACCGGTGGAACGGATGAAAGGGCCAGTATATGCTTTCCGGCCAGATATTGTTGTTGTCGGTCTTGTTCGCGGTGGTTGTGGGGGAGCCGGTGGCGGACCCGGACCCGAACCGGTTTGCGGGCGCGATCAAGGCATTCGAGGAATGGGACAGCAAGAACGCGGTTCCCGCTGAGCCGATTCTGTTCGTGGGCAGCTCCAGCATCCGCATGTGGCGCACGCGCGAGTCTCTCCCTGATCTACCCGTGGTCAATCGTGGCTTCGGCGGCTCGCATATCTCCGATGTCATCCATTTCGCCGACGGCATAGTCCTGCCGTACAGGCCGAAGCTGATTGTCTTCTACGCCGGGGACAACGACGTCGCCGGCGGCAAGTCGGCCCAACGCATCCGCGATGACTATTCGAGGTTTGTTGGCCTCGTGCACGCAAGGCTGCCTCGCACGCGGATCATCTTCATCACGATCAAGCCCAGCGGCAGCCGCTGGGCTCGCTGGCCTGAAATGAACAGCGCGAACGAGCTTGTGAAGGCGTTTTGCGAAAAAGATGCCCGCCTGTTCTTCGCCGACTTGGCCGCACCTCTTCTCGGCCCGGACGGCAGGCCCAGGGACGATCTATTCCTCAAAGACAGACTCCACCTCAATAGCGACGGCTACGCCGCCTGGACCAAGGTTCTCAGACCCCTCCTCCGCCGGGCCTTGTCGCCCCGGCCGCAAAGCCGCCCATAGGCGGTCTTGCGTTCAACAGGCCGGAAGTGGTCCCCGGTCTTGAGCCATGCCTGAATCCTGCTTCCATGCGTCGTGGTATCTTCGTGCTGGGCGGAAAGATAGGGCAATCTGAGCGTCGAGCCCCGGGGCCATCCGGCAGGCATGGCTTAGTTGCGGCCGAGCCCTGCCTGATCCTGCTGGCGGCCCGGCAAGCGAAAAACGCATCCCAACTTCTGCACAGGCTTATGAGAGGAGTTGAAAATTTTTTGAAAATTTCCGAATTTGCCCTTGCGGCCTGCTACGATTGTAGTAAAATCTGCTACATATGTAGTAATAGGAGTGTGCCTGATGAAATTGACTGAACCCGAATGGCTGATCATGAACGCATTGTGGCAGAGACACCCGGCGCGAGCTCGTGAGGTGGCCGAGCGGTTGCCTGGAGGCGTCCAATGGGCGTACACCACCGTCAAGACGATGTTGGATCGCCTCGTGGTCAAGAAGGCCGTGCGGAAGAGCAGGAGCGGCAATGCCGGCTACTATGAGCCGCTTCTTTCCCGACGACAAGCCCGCGCGACGGCTCTCAAGATTCTCCTGGACCATGCGTTCGATGGCGCCTTTGGGCCCATGATGCACTTTCTCGTTGAGGAAGAGAAACTCTCCGCGCAGCAGCGGAAGGAACTGGTCAAGATCCTGGAAGGCAAGGTGGCCAAGAAGGGAGAGCGAAAATGATCGAGCAAGTGAACACCCTGGGACGAGCGTGGTGGGACTGGATGTGGCCGATGTTCTGGCAGGTCGGGGCACTGATCCTGGTGATTGGGGCGATCGACATGCTCTTGCGAAAGCGTCTTTGGCCGCAGATCAGATACGGGCTGTGGCTCCTGGTCATCGTGAAATTGGTCCTGCCGCCGACTTTCGCATTGCCGACCGGCATCGTCTCGCATGTCCGGCCGTGGGCGGAGCGGAGATTGGAACAGTCGCTCTTCTCGCCTGGGTCAACTCGCGCTGGGGTCGTGGCGGAGGGCCCGGGCGAGGAGGCTGCCCGGCCCCACTCCGCTCTTGAGCCGACTGCGCCGACGGCACCGTTGGGTAGTATCGATCCGGTCGAACACAGCACTCCGGTCCCTGCCGGTCCAGGCGGTGCGATGCCCGACCATCCTCCGTGCGCGTGGCAGGTCATCTTGATGGCTGCTTGGTTGGCCGGCGTGCTCGCCGTCGGATCGTGGAGCATCGTGAGGTTCCGTCGCATCGGTCGTTTGACGGGCGAGGACCTCCGGCGCGATGACACCACGGCGGCCCTCGTGGGACCTTTAGCGGCGGCCGCCGGCAAGCTGCACCTGCGACGAGTCCCCCGCATTGTTCTCTCCGGCAAGGTTTGCAGTCCCGGCGTCATTGGCCCGCTTCGCCCTGTGCTGCTGATGCCCGCCCATGGGGTCGAACGCCTGTCACCCCAGGAGGCCGAGCACATCCTTCTGCACGAGCTGGCTCACATCAAGCGTGGCGACTTGCTCATCCAGGCCTTGTGCCTGCTCGTTCAGGTCTTCTACTGGTTCAATCCGTTTCTCTGGTTCGTGCAGCGCCGGCTCCAACACCTGCGGGAGACCTGCTGCGATGCCACCGTCGCGCGCATCCTCAAAGACGCCGATGCGTATCGGCAGACGATTCTGGAAACGGCGCACCGGCTGTTGGCAAAGCCAGGGCGCTGCGGCGTGGGCCTGCTGGGCCTGGTCGAGGATCGCAGCCGGCTGCTGTCGCGCCTCCGGTCTCTGGAGCGAGAGCCGCGACCCCATGGAACGGCGCGGCGCGCCGCTACGTTCATGACGGTGGCCCTTTTCCTCGCGTGCGTCCTGCCCATGGCGGCCGCAACACCGCCGGTGAGGACTCACATCGCGCTCCTGGCTGCGGCCGAAACCAACGCGGAACAGGTCGTTGCATTCGACGACTTTGACGGCAAGCTCGCCCTCGATTGGGATATCGTCTACCCTGACCCGTCTCACTACTCTCTCACAAAAATGCCAGGCACACTGACGATCACCACCCAGATCGGTCACTTCAAAGAGGGCAGTACGGACTATCGTAACCTCTTTCTCATCGACACACCCGACACGGCGGATCAGGATTTTCAAGTGACGACTTGTCTATTGGGTTTTCGACCGCTGGAGGCATATAACCAGGCAGGATTGATCTGCTGGGACGACGAGGACCACTACCTGGAGTGGATCTTCCAGAAAATGAGGCAGCGGGGCTTTATGTTCGCGGCCGGCATGGAGGCCGCCGGCCCCACCCGCTACGACTATATTCCCGCGGACGAGCCGCAGGCGAAATTGTGGCTGCGCATCACCAAACGTGGGGACGCCTATGCGTGCGCATCGAGCACGGATGGCGAATCCTTCACGGTTCAGACGGTCCAGAACTGGGGCGACGGATCGCCGAAGCGAATCGGTCTCTTCGCGATCAGCGGGTCCTTGACTCATCCGCCGGAGGTGGATGCCTCTTTCGATTTCTTCGAGGTCTGCTCCGCGCCGGCCGGCCCGCTACCAGTGCCGTCGGCAATCCGGCCCCCAAGCCCCGCAACAGAGACCCTGCCGGTGCCGGGTGACGTCGAGAAGGTCTTTGAAGGCCGGTATCTGCATCGCTCGCGCGGCCATGACTATATGCAGGCTACCCTCGCCAAGTGCATCGGCAAGGATGGGACGCTGCTGTATCTGCTCAGCACCCGGGACACTGAATACCAACTTGCCATCGGCAAAGAGGGCCTGCCCGAGCGGTACCAGTACGCCTCTGAGTCGCGAGATTATTCAGGCGAGTTTCAGTTCTCTGAAGGTCAGGCCGTCTGGGAGCGGAAGATGCCTCAGCGGGAGGATGCGGAGACATTCGACTGGAGGGTCAGCGAAGGGGCCCTCCCGGATCTTAATTCCCGTCCCGATCCCTATCTGATTCAGCACGTCCTGCTCCAGTCCTACGATCAGGGCGCGGGCGGGGAGCAGAGATTCACCGTCTACGACATCGACAGCCGGGGCACGGGGATCAACGAATACGAGATCGCGCTGATGCTGGTGGACGAAGACGGCGTCACGCTGCCCAACGGGAGGTTCAAGGCCAAGCATTTCGTGCAGGTGCAGCAGACGGCGAGCTACACATGGTACAAGAAGGGGCCCGGCAGCCGGACCGAGTACTGGGTGGACGATGACTTCAATATCCTGCGCATCTTTCGTCACCGCGAGCCCTATGAGGTCATCCTGGAGAACTATGGAGCGGTCCCTCTTCCGGGGCCCGTTCCCCCCGCCGCACCTGCTGGGCCGTTTGAGATCCCGGAGGCAAACCGGCGGATTCCCGAAGCACTGAAGCCCTGCGCCGTAAATCTCCAGGCTATCTACGCGGCCCTGAAGGCGTACGAAGTGGACCGAGGCCGGATGCCCGACTGGCTCTGCGAGCTTGTCCCTGACTACCTCGAAGCCGAGGTGCTCTATTGTCCGGCCGATCCCGCGCATACGACGAGGTACTGGCGCGACCCGAACCTGCCGTGCAGCTATTGCTACGAGCTCAATCCAAGCGAGCTTCGCAGCCGCCCGCCCCTGGATAAGACGATGCGCCACTACAAGCTTGCTCAGCGGCGGCTCTTTGGCGACGTCGTCCCCATCGTTCGATGCTTCCATCATGGCACGGCCCTGAATCTGGCGTGGGACGGCGTGTTGTACACCAGTCCGATCTACTACGAGCGGCTGTTCATCCCGGACTACCATCACGGCATGTTGCCGACCAGCGAGACCGTCGAATAGGGCAGGGCACGGGCCAAGTCGAAACCATGAAGGAGGCGGGGGGCCGGAAGGCGCCGGGATCGAACGCGAGTGTCCCACTGTCGGTGGTCGCTGACCGTTTTGTCCATGGAGCCCAAGCCGCATTTCGGGGCTTCCACGATGCCCCTACCCGCGCGGTCCCCGCTGAATTCGGCTCCGATGACCTGTGCCCGGGGCTCCCTGAAGGCCGGTTCCGGCCACAGGAATGTCTGGACAGGAGGGGGCTCGCTTTGGTATAATTGGGGGGTTTTGGTAGAACAGGAAAGAATTGAGGAGGATTATGATGAGATCCGGGTACTGCTACGGGCGTTTTCTCTTTGTTTTCGCATGTTTAGCGGGCCTTTCCGCTGCCGCTCCGGCGGCGATGTTGCAGGTGGATGATGACGGCTTGGCGGACTTCAAGACGATCCAATCGGCCGTGGACGCGGCCTTCGACGGCGATACCATTGTCCTGAACCCGGGCACCTACGCCGGGGCAGGCAACTGCGACATCGATTTGCAGGGCAAATCAGTCACCATCACAGGTGCTGACCCGCTCGATCCCAATATCGTCGAGACGACGGTCATCGACTGCGGGGGCACGACGAAAGAGCCGCATCGAGCATTCTACGTAGCGAATTGCAACGGCACCGTGATCTCCGGCCTGACGATCACGAACGGGCTCGCCCCGGCCGGTGGCGCCATCTTCTGTCTGAACAGTACGCTCAGCCTGACGAACTGCCGAATCCTCGACAACGCCGCACTTGCCGGCGATGAGAACGCTGACGTCAACGGTGGTCCCGGAGGGGGCATTTATTGCGAAAGCTCCCTGGTCGAGGTGGTGGACTGCCTGATCGCCAATAACGCTGCCGGTGATGGGGCTGCCTCGGCGGATCGCCAGGGCGGCGCCGGTGGCAGCGGCGGGGGCATTTATTCCGTGGATTCCACTCTTGGCGTGTTGGCTTCCATCATCACGGACAATACGGCTGGAAACGGCGGTCAGGGGACCCCGAACGGGCAGGGCGGACATGGTGGGGGACTTTACGCCGACATGGCCGTTGTCGAGAGAAGCGTTATATCGGGCAACACGGCCGGCAACGGCGCCGACTCTGATATGGGGCTCAAGGACACCGGTGGCCGAGGGGGTGACGGCGGCGGCGTCTATTGTGATTCGCTGGAAATGGCCAACAGCCTTGTCGCCGGGAATCAGGGCGGCAAGGGAGGCGCGGCCGAACTACTCGGATCGGGCGTCCATGGCAATGGTGGCGGGATCTGGTGTTATTCGGGGTTTGTCCAGTTCTGCACGGTTGTGGACAATGTCGTACACGAGAGCGATAGCGATATCAAGAGCCCGTCCGCACCTTCAGTTGGTCTCGGGGCGGGCATTTTTTGCACGTCCATGACGATGGTGGCCAATTCGATTCTCTGGAACAATGCCACCGATCAGATTGCCGGCCATGAGTGCAGGGGTCTGTTCTACAGCGATATCGCCGACGAGGTTTGTGTCGCCGCCCAGGGCAACATCTCGGCGGATCCGTTGTTTGTACGGGCGGGGGCCTGGGTGCATATCCATGATGCAAACGTGGCTGTAGCGTCGACCGATCCGAATGCCCTATGGATGGCGGGAGATTATCATTTGCAGGCTGATTCGCCGTGCATCAACGCGGGCGATCCGAACCACGTGGCTGAGTTGGAAGAGACCGATCTGGACGGCAATGCTCGCGTAGCCGATGGGGCCGTGGACATTGGCGCCTACGAATTTCAGAGCCTCGTGCCTGTCTATCGTTTCTGGTCCGCCCAGACGGGCAAACACTTCTTCACCTCCCGCGAAAGCGAAAAGGCCAAGCTCATCGAGCAGTACTCGCATGTCTGGGTCTTTGAAGGGATTGCCTATTACGCCTATGCACGGGACACGGAGCCGAATCTGATGCCCGTCTACCGGTTCTGGTCGGACAAGAATACGGCCCATTTCTACACGATCAGCGAGGCCGAGCGGGATAAGCTGATCACGGAGTATGCCGAGGTCTGGACGTTTGAAGGCGAGGCATTCTACGCGTATTCCGAGGGCCAGCAGCCGGAGGGGGCGAAGCCCGTCCAGCGCTTCTGGTCCGACACGACCAGTGCCCATTTCTATACGATCAGCGAGGCGGAGATGAACAAGCTGATCGACCAGTACTCCCACGTCTGGACGCACGAAGGTATCGCCTGGTACGCCCTGGAGGGGTCTGCCGGCGAAGGGCCCGGCAAGCCGGAGCCGCCGGACACTCCGGAACCGCCCGTCGATGAGGAACCTGTGGCCTACGAGTTCACGGGCGGCCCGGACGACGCATTGTATGAGATCCACTTGAAGGCCTATCTCGACGGCAAAGAGGCCGGGATCGATTCGCCGGATCTCGTATTCGCTCCCGCGGTCGGCCAGATGGGCATGGTCGTCGATCTGGCGTCCATGACGGTCATCCTTACCGAGTGTCACGTAGAGAGCGAGCCGCTGGAGCGCACGGCGACGATCACGGTCGAAGATGCGGGCGGTACGGAAATCCCGATTCTGCTCTCGATTTCCGCCCTGTTTGACTCGACGACGCCGAGGGGCGCCTACGAAATCGACCCGCAAAGCTTGTCATTCCCGACCACGCCGGACGATCTGCTCGGCGGTAGAGGCGAGGAATTCACCTTAGCGGGATCTGTCACCGTTGACGGCAAGAAGCTCGACGTTGATCTGACCGTCGAGGCCACCGGGTACCGCACCGAAGGAATCGGGCTGCTCGATACGTCTGGCCTGCCCGACCGCCTGGATGTCCAGACGGCGCCATTCCAGTGGTCCCGGCAAAAGCACGAGGATCTGCTGCTCGAAACGACGGTGAAAGGTCAGCCGCTCCAATTGTACGTGACCTCCGCCTTTGTCCAGACGAGCGGCGTGTGGCAGGGTACTCCGGTTCTCCCGGCGGAATCCTCGGGCAAGAAGGAGTAGCCGCTCGCAGGTACGAGGGCCGATGCGGCGAAGACATGTTACGACGCCGTCTGGAGATTTTCTTTTGGTGGGTTGCAGATGCCTCGAGGATGCACTACAATCCAAGGGGGTGCGGCCTGATGGGTGGCATCTTGTATCGGTGGTTGAGATTCCTTTGATGAAGAGCCCGGAGAGTCGTATGGCACGTCGCCTGACAGCGTTTACCCTCATCGAGTTGCTTGTAGTGATCGCGATTATCGCCATTCTGATGGCGATCCTGATGCCTGCCCTGAGCCGAGTCAAGGAGCAGGCCAAGGATACGGCCTGCCGGGCGAATCTGAAGGGGATCGGCATCGGCGTCCTCATGTACCTCCAGGACAACGACTTCGTTATGCCCGACACGCACTCGAATGTGGGGGACACCGACGGCCGGACCAACGGCCATTTGTGGTGGGATACCGCCGGAAGGCCGCTGGAGGCGAGCGACGATATGGCGTATTGGGGCATTGCCTATTTGAACTATGTCAAAGAGAGAAAGCTTTTCGGTTGTGCGGCCTTTCGCAACTTCTGTGAGATGCTGGCGAAGGACATGCTGTATGGCAGTGATTATAAGCTCATTTACGTGTCGGCGTTTTCCATAAATGGCTGGCTCAGCAAGGAGAATACCGTCCGGATTCCGCACCATTCGGAGATCATCGTTGCGCACGACCACATGGAGCCGAGGATCGAAAACGGGAACAACACCGGCAACTCGGACATGCTCTTCCCGAGCCCCAATGGCACGAACCTGACGCACTATCGGGAGGGTGGCAGCCGGGAGAACTGGTATCGCGGGATCTTTCGGCACAACATCCGGGCCCGGGGAGATTTCGAGACGGGAGGAAGCCTGAATATGCTCTGGCTGGACGGGCATGTGAGCATTCTCAAAGAGACGACCGGAGAAGGCGTGCTCAAACGCTGGTACGACCCCCTGAAGAAGCACCCCTGATAGGGGGTGTCGCATGTGACTCACGTTGCGCTCTGGGACGCGAAGTCAGATCTGCCCTGGAGTCAAGGCCGGCAGCTCCCCTTCATTTCCGAAGGAAATTGCAGCCTTTTGCGGTTGCCTGCGCAGGGCGTCTTGACGTACAATAGGGGCGGACTTGTGATCCGCGCAGGGTTTGTCGGCTTTGGTGAAGTGGAGGAATGCCATGGTGCGTCATTCGAGAGCGTTTACCCTGATCGAACTTCTGGTGGTGATTGCTATTATCGCGCTGCTGATGGCGATTCTCATGCCGTCTTTGCAGAAGGCCAAGGAGAGCGCCCGTGAGCTGGTGTGCCGGTCCAACCTGCGCAACGTGGGTCTGGGGTTGAACCTGTTTCTGGAGGACAACAACTTCCTGCCGCTCAATTCCCGGCGCACCAACGGCTTCTTCTGGTACGACGACGCGGGGAATCTTCGTTCGACCACCGATGGGGACGCCTACTGGGGCGTCGCCTACGCCCGCTATGTCAAGGACCCGAAGGTCTTCGGCTGCCCGAGCTACCGTGCGGTGGCGGAACTGATCTATGATGTGAATCCGAAGCTGATCTACGACGCCGCCTTCAGCCTCAACTATTACTTTTACTACAAGGAGGGGGACTCCGATCCGGACGCCGTGCGCAATCTCAGCGTGATCAAGCACCAGGCTCAGTTCATCGTCGCCCACGATCACGTCGAGCCCAGAGTCGAGCAGGGCAGCCGCGACATGTTCCACAACGACGGGCCCGGCACGAGGAACCTCACGCATTATCGGCAGGGGGGCGGCCGCGCGCGGTTCTATCGCGGCATCTTCCGCCACAACATTCGAGCCAACGATGCGTTCAGGACCGAGGGGCGGGCCAACATCCTCTGGCTGGACGGCCACGTTTCCGTGCTCCAGGAGACGACGGGCGATGACGTGCCCGAATGGTGGTACACGGGAATATGCCCCCACGGGCACTGAGCCCGGCGCTTTGTCCTCCGGCAACGTAGTTTCTGTCACAAACCGGCCGCGTGGGCAAAACGTCTCGCCATATCGTTACAAACCTGCTGTCTTGTCTGCAAACCACTCGACAGACAAAGAGCCTGATACGATCGGAGACGTTCGATGAGAGTCTGTCTTATGCTGTCGATTCTGCTGTTGCTGCCGCTTTGCGGTCTCGGCGGCGTACAGCACCCGGAATTGCGTGGGACGTGGATACACGCGACGCAGGTCAAGACATCGACCGAGGCTGATGCGCTGGTCGCGAAAGTGGATCGCGCCAATCTCAACGCGGTCTTTGTGCTCGTATGGTACTGGGGCGGCCAGGCGTTCTTTCAGAGCGACCTGTGCCCGATGGGTGAGGGCGTCCAGGCCGGCTACGATCCGCTGGGGTACATGGTCGCGCAGTGCCACAAACGCGGCATCCAGGTGCACGCCTGGTTCGTCAACGGCTCGTACGGTTCGTCACAGGTCCGCCACGTGCTGGACAAGCACCCGGACTGGACTGTAGACGCCGGCGCCGGTAGCCTCTGGTACGACTTCGGCAAGCCCGAGGTCCGTCGCTTTCAGAGCGACCTGATGATTGAGTGTCTGCGCAAGTACGACGTGGACGGCATTCACTTCGACTACATCCGCTACGGCCCGCGCCAGTGCTACTGCGAGCACTGCCAGAGGACGTTCGCGCGCCGGTACGGCTTTGAGCCGATGACACAGGAGCGTCGAACGACGTTCCCGACGGCCGCGAGCGTCTCGGCCAACCCTCTGGCCAGGCCAACGACGGCGGCCGTCCTGGCGGAGTTCTCGGATGGCACGCCGGCCATCGCTCTCAACAAGCTCGGCGAGGGCACGGTGCTGTTGCTGAACTGGCACGCGGAGAACGAGATGCCGCCGGCCGTGGCCGAGACGGTCAAGCTCGCGCTCGGCGTCTGGACCACCGGCGGCCCGCAAGTCTACATCACAACGACTGCCGCCAATCGCCGCGAATACGAAACAAAGTCGCTGGAAGCCGCGAGGGTCTCCCTGACCCGGCTGCGCTATCCGCCGAAATACGTGCCCTCCGAACAGATCGCCAAACTGTCCGCCCGGAGCGTCCTCGTTCTGCCGGCGGTCTACATCATTCCCGAGAACACGGCACGCGACCTGGAGCAGTTTGTCCGCAAGGGCGGCAAGCTGCTGGTCATCGACGGTCCGGTCAAGTCCATGCGGGAGCCGGCGATGCAGCGCGTCACCGGCTT
>CBFDDG010000067.1:0-13479 GCA_965603505.1 uncultured Phycisphaerae bacterium
ATGATGTTCTGCAGACTCGCTCTCGGCCCGCGGAACAACTCCGTCGCGGCTTCAATCGGGGTCGTGCGGGCTGCAACCGACGCAACATTGCCGTCCTGCGGTGGAGGGGCCGCCTGGTCACTCTCGTCCTTCTTGCACCCGTGCAACACTCCTATCACAGCCACAAATGCCAGAAACAGCGCTGTGACCCAGAGAATACCTTTTCTATCTCTTGCGGCCATACGTAAAACCTCCCTGGTATCATCTTTCCGAGTGAATCACTATACCCCTCCCCGCTTATCCCGTAAAGGCCAAAAGTCACAAATTTCCACCCACTCCATCCGCCGGGGGCACAATCGAGAAACGTACGCCCCAAATGCCCGCCCGGTTCGCCTCCATAGCCGGACCTTCTGCCCTCTACTCGGCAGGCAGGGGCTGCCGATCCGCGTGTGTATCACGGCCGGCTGGATGCGTCCGATCTCTCCCATCCACCGAGGCTGTACCGGCTCCTTCCAATCAGCAGACTGACATCAACGGGGAACGACCGGCTCTCGTGGGCAGCCGGCGGCAAGATAACACGTTTGGGCCGTTGACTTTATGGTTCACCGCCGTGACATGGGGCATTTTCCGTTTGCCATCCCTGTCCGTCTCCGTATACTGGTGACGATCCGTCATCGCTTCGGAGCCAAGGCCCTTTTTCGCGCTTAGAACGATCCGTATGGAGTCCGGGCTGTCAATAAAGGAGTCGAGAGATGAATGACCAGAACACCGCTTCCCACCGATTCGCTACGTTGATTCTGTGTTTCTCTGCCGGCCTGTTACTGGCAGCGACCGGGTATGCCGATATTCGCTTGCCCGCGATCATCGGCGACAACATGGTCCTGCAAGCGGGCGACCGGGTGTCGTTCTGGGGATGGGCCGATCCGAATGAGGAGATCAGCGTTAATGCCAGTTGGCATAAGATGGAGTGGTCGGTGCAGGCCGATGAGGACGGCAAGTGGATCTTCAGTATGAACGCCCCTGAGATCGGCGGGCCCTATGAAATCACACTCAAGGGCAAGAATACCGTGACGGTCAAGAATGTCCTGGCCGGCGAGGTCTGGGCCGGCTCGGGTCAGTCGAACATGCAGTTTTCGGTGCGACAGGCGGTTGATGCCGAACGCGAGATCGCCGCCGCCGAGCACCCCGGAATTCGCCTCTTTTCGGTCGAGCGGAAGGTCGCCGACACACCGCAGGACGATTGCATAGGAAAATGGGTTCAGTGCAGTCCCGAGACGGTTGGCGATTTCTCGGCCGCGGCCTACTTCTTCGGCCGCGAGTTGCATGAGAAACTGGATGTGCCCATTGGCCTGATCCACACCTCGTGGGGCGGCACGCCCGCCGAGGCCTGGACGAGCCGACCCATGCTCAAGTACAACCCTTCCTTCGAGCCCATCCTCAAACGCTACGAGCAGGCCGTGGCCAACTATCCGAAGGCCATGGCCAAGTACAAGGAAGACGTCGAAAAGTGGAAAGAGGCCACCGAGAAGGCCAAAGCCGAGGGCAAGCAGGCCCCGAGAAGGCCATGGGCACCCTTCGGGCCCGGACATCCTCATGCCCCTTCAGGCCTCTATAACGCCATGATTGCGCCGCTGATCCACTATACGATCCGCGGAGCGATCTGGTACCAGGGCGAATCGAACGCCGGCCGGGCCTACCAGTACCGGGAACTCTTCCCGACCATGATCAAGAGCTGGTGGGACAACTGGGACCAGGATGATTTCCCGTTCTTGTTCGTCCAATTGGCCAACTTCAAAGCGGCCAAGCCCGACCCCGGCGAGAGCGATTGGGCCGAGCTGCGAGAAGCACAACTGATGACGCTGGAGCTGCCGAACACCGGCATGGCCGTGATCATCGATATCGGAGAAGCCGACGATATCCACCCGAAGAACAAACAGGACGTCGGCAAGCGTCTGGCCTTGTGGGCCCTTGCGGAAACCTACGGCAAGGACGTGGTATATTCCGGCCCGATCTACCGGTCCATGCAGACCAAGGCCGGCAAGATCGTCCTGCACTTCGACCACGTGGGTGGCGGCCTGGTCGCCAGGGACGGGGAATCCCTGAAGGGTTTTGCCGTTGCCGGCGCGGATCGCAAGTTTGTCTGGGCCGACGCGCAGATTGAAGGCGAGACGGTCGTTGTCGGCAGCAAAACGGTCGCGGAACCGATCGCCGTGCGCTACGCCTGGGCGGACAATCCCGTCTGCAATCTCTACAACAAGGCGGGTCTGCCGGCCTCCCCCTTCCGGACGGACACGTGGCCCGGCGTAACCATCAATAACAGGTGAGGCTCGAGCGCAGATCGGCAACGGCCCTCAACCGGTCGCAACTACAGCCTTCTATATAGGGTGAGACTCCAGCTGCCCACTGCGCACACGCAGAAGCAATGCGGTGCGTGCGCCGGCGCAATCGGGGTGCATACCGCGACGCCGGCGGAATAGCACTGATTGGACGGATGGGACCTTCCGGCGCACGGAGTCCGCAATCCTCAATCCGGATACGCCTTTGCGATAACAACCCCCAGGAAGTATGATGAGCGCCATGTCGAGAGTTCTTTTAGAGGCTGTTGCCGACGCCGAGCCGCATTTGAACCTGATCCTGCTGCTGGGGATCGCCGTATTCTGCGGGACCATCGGGGCCAAGGTCATCCAGAGGCTTCGCACGCCCCAGATTATCGGCTTCATCGTGGTCGGGGTCATCCTGGGACCGGTGCTCGGCGTCATCTCGCACGAAACGGTGACCAGGTTAGAGCCGTTTACCGTCTTTGCGCTCGGTATGATCGGCTTTCTCATTGGGGGGGAACTGCGCCGCGAGATCTTCACGCGCTACGGCCGACAAGTCCTCCTGACCCTGCTATTCGAGGGATCGGCGGCCTTCTTGCTGGTGGCCGGCCTGACCCTCGCGGTCATGCTGTTCTTCGCGTCGTGGCAAACCGCCGTGGCCGTGGCGGTGGTTTTCGGAGCCATCTGTGCGGCGACCGACCCGGCTTCGACCCTCAGCGTCCTGTGGGAGTACAAGACCCGCGGCCCGTTGACCACGATGCTGACCGCGCTGGTGGCTCTCGACGACGCCCTGGCCCTCGTGCTCTACGCCATCGGGGTGAGCATCGCCGGGGCCATCACGGGGCATCAGGAGGAGGGGGCCGTGATGGCGCTGCTCCTGTCCATGTGGCACATCATCGGATCGGTCCTGCTCGGTGGGGTGGCGGGCCTCGTGGGGTACCGCATCCTCGAGTGGGTGAGCGACGACGTACAGAAAGTCCTTGCTCTCGTCTCCGGCGTGGTGCTGCTGCTGGTCGGACTGGCATCATGGCTTCACCTCGACATCATCTTCGCCACGATGGCGCTGGGCGTCATGCTGGTAAACATCCAGCCGCGAAAGATGGCCTCCGTCTTCGAGCTGATGCGCCAGTTCTCGGCGCCGATCTACATCCTCTTCTTCGTGCTGGTCGGGGCAAGGCTGCAACTGGGCGCCGTCAATGCGATCGTACTATGGGCGGTGGCCGCTTACGTGGGGGGCAGCATCGTCGGAAAAACGGCGGGGGCCTATCTCGGAGGGCGGTACGCGAAAACGACGCGGTCGGTGCGGAACTATCTCGGATTCTGCCTCTACCCGCAGGGAACGATCGTCGTAGGGTTACTGATTCTGGCGAGCCGGCGATTCGACCCCGAGACCAGCGCCTTCATGCTGCTGGTGGTCATCATCGGCGCCTTTATTCTTCAGATCATCGGACCTTTCGCGATCAAGTTCGGCGCGAAAAGGGCCGGCGAGTTGGGCCTGAATATCACGGAAGACGACCTGATCAAACGGTATGCCGTGGGTGATGTCATGGATACGAGCGTCCCCGTCATCCCGGCCGGCGCTACGTTGTCCGAAGTGATTCGGCTCGTCAGTGAGACGAGCAGCGCCTACTACGCCGTGGTGGATGGCGACCAACAGATCATCGGCGCCATCACCATGGACGGGATTCGCGCGACGTTTGCCACGCAGGAATTGGACGAGTGGCTGGTGGCGCTGGATATCGCAGAGCCCGTCGAGGAACGCTTGACGCCGGAGGTGCCGTTAGCCGACGCGATTGAGGGGGCGCACGAACTGGACATCGAGCAGTTGCCCGTCGTTACAGCCGCAGACGGCGGCCGGTATCTCGGCATCCTCGACACGAAGTCGGTCCATCGCCGCCTCAGCGCCGAAGTCCTGGAAAAACAGAAGGAAGCTGATAATATGGCCCGAGCCGCCATGAAGTAGTCAACACGCCATGGATCGCCAGTACGTGAAATTATGACAGAAGAGTTGCTCGCAGAAATAACGGGGCCTTCCGTTCACCACCTGAACGTCATTCTGGTGCTGGGCATTGCGGTCTTCGGAGGTACGGTCGGAGCCAAGCTGTTCCAACGGCTGCGCATCCCTCAAGTCGTCGGCTATATCGTGATCGGCGTCATCCTGGGCGGCTCGGCCCTGAACATCATCGGGCCCCAGGTCGCTGAGTCTCTCTCCCCGTTTAACATCTTCGCTCTGGGCATCATCGGTTTCATGATCGGGGGAGAGCTCCAGTACGACATCTTCAAGCGGTACGGCAAGCAATTCGTCATCATCCTGCTGTCCGAGGGTCTGGCCGCCTTCCTTCTGGTCGGCGCGGCCACCGCTCTGGTGTCCTATCTGTTCACGGGCAATATCAGCAGTTCGCTGGCCCTGGGGCTCCTGCTGGGAGCCATTTCGTCGGCCACGGCCCCGGCGGCGACGGTGGATGTGCTCTGGGAATACAAGACGCGGGGGATCCTGACCCGGACGATTCTGGCCATCGTCGCGCTGGACGACGGACTGGCCCTGCTGCTGTACGGCTTCGCCACGAGCTTTGCCGGCGCGCTGCTGGGCGAGAGTCACGCCAGTTGGCTCATGAACCTTGCCGTGCCGCTGTGGGAGATCTTTGGCGCCGTCGCTCTCGGCGCGGCCACAGGTTTTGTGCTCGTGTTGATCTTCCGATATGTGGAGGAGGCGGACAAGCTCCTGACCTTCACGATTGCATCGGTGACGCTGACCATCGGACTATCCATTATTCTGCGGGTCGAGTCCATTCTGGCCGCCATGGTGCTGGGTGCGACGCTGGTCAATTTCCGACCGCGCCGCAGCCGGGACGCATTCGAGCTGGTGGAGACCTTCTCGCCCCCCATCTATGTGCTGTTCTTCGTTCTCGTGGGCGCCCGATTGAAACTGACGGGCGTGCCCTTCTGGATCATCGCGCTGGCCGGCGTTTATGTGATCGGCCGAAGTGCGGGCAAAATCGCGGGCAGTTGGCTCGGTGCCGTGATCGCCCGAGCCCCGGCCAGCGTCCGCCGGTACCTGGGCATCTGCCTGTTCAGCCAGGCCGGTGTCGCCGTCGGCCTGTCGCTTCTGGCCAGCCAGCGCTTCAGCAATGGCATGGGCGAGGCCATCGTCCTGATCGTTACCGTGACGACCTTTCTCGTACAGATTATCGGTCCGGTCCTGGTCAAGACCGGCGTGGCCCGGGCCGGCGAGGTCGGCATGAATATCACCGAGGAGGACCTCATACGCCTTCACTCGGTGAGCGACGTGATGGACAACAAAGCGCCCGTAATCCCCACAGGCATGGGGCTCGGCGAGGTGATCCATATCGTAAGCAGCACGGACAGCTTCTACTATCCCGTTGTTTCCACCGAGAACGAGCTCGTCGGCGCCATCACGCTACACGGGATCCGCAACACGTTCGCGACCCAGGAGCTACATGACTGGCTCATCGCCCTGGATATTATCGAGCCGGTGGTGACCCAGGTCACGCCGCAGATGCCCCTGGCGGAGGCCCTCGAACAGGCAAGACGGCATGACGTTGAGTACCTGCCGGTGGTGAGCTCGCAGGACAGCGCCGTGTTCGTCGGCGTTCTCAATGGCCCAGCCGTCCGTCGCTTCCTCAGCGCCGAGGTGTTGTCCCGACAGGAAAAAGCCGATACTATGCATGACACGCAATGTGCCTGATTCAGGCTTGCCGGATAAGGGGCAACTGGGGCTGGGATTCCAACCAGACCGGTAAGGGTGCGTGCCTGCTCCGAAAACTTCGTGTTCCTCAAAATGGTCGTGCTTTGGTCTCGTGGGATCTTGAAACGCTTGGCTCTCCCCAAAAGCAGCAGGCTGGTGAGCAACCGTCAGTTCAAGGCCGTGTTGGACTGCGGCCGACGGGCCGGCGATCGCGTGCTCACCTTGTGCGCGGCGCCAAACCGCTGCGGGCATCCGCGACTGGGGGTCTCGGTGGGCAAATCCGCGGGCAACGCCGTGGTCCGCAATCGACTCAAACGGCTCCTGCGAGAGGCCTTCCGACAGAGCCAGGATCGCGTCCCACAGAGCTTCGATTACGTTCTGAGGATCTCCCCCGCGCTGGCTCGAAGACTCAAACGCCCCGACGGGGGAACGAAGGTGTTGGCATCCCTGACGTTTCAGCGCATACAGGAGTCGTTCGTATCCCTGGTTGAGACCGCACTGCGCGATGCACCCGAGAACGGCACAGGCGCGGATTCTTGAGACGGCGAGGGTCGTGTTGGACAAAGAAAAGAAACTGGTCTCCATAGGACAGGCGGCGGAGAAGGCCGGCGTTTCCCGGCAGTCGCTCCAATACTATCTCATGATCGGCCTGCTGGAACCAACGAAGACGACCCCTACCGGCCGCAGGCTGTTTGACCACGGGGCCATCGAGCAGATCCGACTGATCAAGAGACTGAACAAAAGCGGCTATCCCCTGCGTGCGATCCGGGAATTGTTTATGGAAGGCCGGGAAAGGAGACACGAGTGAGTGATTACGAAACCACCCAGAAGCGGCGAGATGTCATCGTGGGCCTCTTTGTGATCGTGGGTCTGACAGCCCTCGGGTGGATGACCTTCAAGTTCGGCGACCTGCCTACGGCCGTCACTCGCATGCGGTCCTTCGAGGTCTACGTCCAGTTCCCCAGCGCGCCCGGCGTGCAGAAGGATACCCCTGTGCGGTTCGCCGGCTATCAGATCGGCAGGGTCACCCACGTGGCGCCGCCCGCCGTACGGAAAGACCGCAACACGAGCCAGTTGTACCACCAGTCTCTCGTCACCATGAGCATCAACAAGATGTATACGGATATCCCCTGCAACGTCGAGGTCAAACTGATGACGCGGGGGCTGGGAAGCAGCTACATCGAACTCCAGGTCGATCCGGATAAGCTGCCCGCCCCCTTGATGGACCCGACAGATCCCAACTCAGGCTACCTGAGCCAGGGCATGCTGGTGCAGGGTTCCACCGGTATGACCAGCGAGTTCTTCCCGGAGGAGAGCCAGAAAAAGCTGAACAATCTGATCGAAGGGATCGAGGCGTTCATCGCCAGCGCCAACGACATCATCGGCGATCCGAACAATCAGAAGAATCTCCGGACCATCATGGCCAACCTGACGGAGACCTCCGGTGAGGTCCCCGCGGCCATCAGGCAGGCCACGGAAATGTTGAAGGCTCTGGAGAAGACGCTGGAGGAATTCCGAGTGCTCGCTATAACCGGAACCGGGACCATCCAGAGCGTTGACGCCAAAGCGGAGAGGCTCGTGGTCTCGCTGGTCGACACCAGCAATGAACTTGGCAAGGCCGCCTCGCAAATGCGGCTGGCCATGGAGAAGGTCAACAGCGGCGACGGCACCGCCGGCCGGCTCATCAACGACGGCCGACTCTACGAGAATCTTCTCGAGACGAGCACCCAATTGAACGTTCTGCTCAAAGACGTCAGGGAACTACTCGATAAGGTCAACGAGAGCGGCCTTCGCTCGGTCTATTAGCGGAACGTAGCCCCAATGCCGGCCTTGTGAAGAAAATCGCGTCTACTGTATCCGGCCATCCCCATGGTCCTCCCGAACTGATTCTATGCCGAAGGACTGTAAGCAGCGAAACAACGTATGATCGGCTCGGCAATGGCCTCGATGATACGAATCCGCAGTCTTGCCACTTCCGTTGTCACAAATTCCTGGATCCGCTTGTGCCCGATGGCGGTGCCTTCGCACACAGGTCGCCAGGTGTTTCCGGGGCTCAGGCCGTCAATGACATATCGCCTCACCCGCTCGCCCTGCCGGACGTCCTCCATGATGATCACGTGATTGAGCCTCGCCGGCCTCGGCAATTCCAATTCCACCATAGCCCCCCGGCCGCCGGTTCGGGCCACGGGTTTTCCGAAGCGACGACGGATTTCCTTGCCCAACTCGGCATACCGATTGAAATCCGCCTCAGGGATCAGACCATCGCCATTCGGCACGGCTCCCAAAATAAGGTTCGCATTGTGTCCCACGGACTTGCAGTACATCTCCACGAGCCTGTCACGCGGTTGGAGTCTGTCGTCGGTATTCGGAATCCAGAGCCAGTCGTGCTCGCGGATCGGGGCATCGGCCATGGCGGGGCACCAGACCTTGCCGTCCGGGTCACCATGTCTGAGCAGCGTTGGACGTTTCTTAGGATCGCTGTGGGCCCGGATCTGGCTGCCGACATCGGGCATCGTGGACCAACAGGGGTATCCTGCGGTGCCGGATTCACTGCCCGCCCAGCGGTGCTGCGCACATTGCTGACTGTGGTAGAAGACCGCGTCGGGCTGATGCTCTTCCACGATCGGCAATACGTCCGGCCCGCCCTGCTCCGGCGTAAGGACGCCGCCGTCGAACCAGATCTCGCACAAGGGGCCATATCGCGAGCAGAGCTCCTCGACGATCCTCTCGCAGACCCGCATGTACTCTTTGCGTCCGGCGGGATCGCCGCCTTGGCCCCCGTGGACCTCGTAGTTGTAGACCTGCCAGTACGCGTTGAAGCGAATACCGATGTAAATGCCCGGCGCGATGTCGTACTTGCGACAGGACTCCACGAAATCGCGGACAATATCCCCCTTGCCGTTACGCCACTCGACCTGCCTCAGACCGAATGGATACACGTCGCTCTGCCATTGCAGGAAACCCTGATGGTGGGTCGCCGTGAAGATAGCGTAGCGGGCCCCCGCCGCCCGGGCCGCTTCAAGCCACTGGTCGGTATCCAGTTTTGCGGGCCTGTAGAGAGTGGGATCCAGGCGTTCACGCCGGGACCGCTCGTGATGGTGCCCGCCCGGCATATAGACATCCAGATCGAAATGATAGACCAGCCCGAGCTCGAAATCCTGCCATCGCACCTGCTTGGGCAACGGCCTTACGATCTGGGCCTGGGCCCCTGCTGATGGTCTCGACCCGAGCAGAGCGGCCCCCAAACCCATGGCTTTCAGGAAACGGCGTCGAGTCAACTGCCGTCTATTTGTCATGCGTTCTCCTCCTCGATACCACCTATGCCCTTGAAAACCGATTACTCAGACCGCCCGGATGCACAGAGCATAAGCACGGCGTCCGCCTTTCCGTCTCAATTCTCGTGCACGACCACCACGGTTTGATTCATGGCCGGGGCCGTCGGCGGAAATCGGACTCTATCCCGGCCGACTGAGGCCTGCACATAGTACTCGATGTCCGCATTCCCGATTTGGCTTGCGGGAATCGCAGCCGAGTAGACACTCCGACCGAGAGGCTCCACAGGTGTGGTCGTGAACTCGCCTGTGCCGAGATTTCGCCAATAGACAGCGACCTCATCCGGCTCCCGGCCACCGAGGACCATCACCTTCAGCCGCAAGTCTTCGGCCGCCGCCAGACTCGTCCGTGTCGTGGGCACGATAATCCGCGCCGGACCCGTGTATGAACCGCCAGGCAGAGCGTCGGTCGGCAATGCCTCGCCCAGAATGTCGGCCAGTTCCTTACCCGGCTGAGTGAGCAGGCCCGGCAGCAAGTGCTGCTGCCAATTGGCGACCGTTCCCATCCCCCCCGTCGTTGTGATCGTCGCCAACAGCAGCCGGTGCACTTCCTCGACCCACCTCACCAGCTCTTTCCTGATCGGCAGCGCCGTCTCGCGAGCTAATGCCTTCTGCCTGGCTTCGTCCTGCTCCTGCTTGACCTTCTCCATGGCGGCATTGAAGCGAGCCCACGTGCAGTTGACCCGCCCTACCGCCTTGAGGTACCGGAAGCTGTTGAGCCAGTAGTCGAAGCGTTCGAGATTGCCGGGACCGCGCACCTTCGGCCGAAGAGCGGCCAGTTCCTCTACGAAAACGTACTCCTTCTCAACCTCATCCCAGCCCCTGGCGTCGGGCGCGATCCCACCGGGACCACCCACCCAGGTCGACGGCCTCGGCAGATAGGCCTGCCGCTTTCTGCCCATGCCCGTGTCGGGTCCACCGTCGAGCTTGGTAAAGAGCACCGCGACCGGCTCGGCCAACGCCTCACCAAACTCCGTCCTCGCCCAGTCGACATAGAAATCCTCACTGGGCAGATCGCGCGGGCGAGGGTCGGCATCCGATTGCGCCAGATCGGCCTCGTAATCCTCATAGGCCGGACCGCCGCAGTTGATCTTGCGCGTGACGCTCTCGCCTTGAACAACGAAGGCGGCAATGCAAGGGAACTCGACGATGCCCTCGAACCGGATCTCGATCATGCCGTCGGAGACCTCAATCCCCGGGAAGGTGTAGTCCAACGCGCGGTTCTGGCCGACCATGGCGAAGGGATCCAACTTCTCGATCACTTTTCGGCCCTGCAACGCCACGGCGAAGACGCGCTTGCCGACCTCGGCATAATGCGGCTCGCAGAATTGCAGTCGCACGGCGTACATCCCGTTCGGCACTTTCAGCCGATACGCCTTCATATCATAGGTGACCGTTTGATACAGCGTGTCACGCTCGGTGTCGGCGATGGCGTTGTTGGGGAACGCCGCGACCGCGCCGCCCTCCCGGCCCTCCGTGTGCTTCGGATCGGGAATCGGCATCTCCTTGCCCCAGTACGGATTCCAGGGCTCTTGCTCCCAGGCGGCCTTCGCCAGGGCCGAGACATTCGGGGCCAGAATCCGCGTCCGCCAGTGAATCCCGAGCAGGCCGGTGCAGCCGTAGGCCAGAGCATCGGCGGCGTCACGCCGCATCCGGCCCACCCAAAGCTGCGGAATGATCAAAGCAGGGTCATCCTCCAGCCACGGAATCGCCCACTGCGGGCGACCCTCTACGCGGGTGAAACCGACCTCGACCGGCGCGAAGCCGACGTTGCGGTTGATGCAGCTCATCGGCATTTCCTTCGGCAGGAAGTTGTCGAACAACGCGCGATCCTTCGGCGGGCCCAGCACCCAGCCGCACGTGGCGAGCGTAAAGGGCGAGCCGACGTTTTTCACCGCCTCGATCGCCGCCTTCAAGTCCGCCACCGTCGCCTCAACCTCTTCATCCTTGGGGTTGCCCCACGTCCACGACTCCGGCGTCCAGAACCAGTAGTAATCGAGCGGATACGTCTTCGCAATCCGATGGAACATCCCCTCGTAAAGCTCACGAACGACGGCAGGATCATTCGGGTCCTTGCCTTTGCTCCTGAGGCGCTCTTTGACCGCGTCGGGGACGATCAACGGCGTCTCCGTGCCGACGCAGGTTTCCACGCCGAGGCTATGGGCAAGTGTAAAGGCTTCCTTGAGCATCTGCCCCGTCCGATTGAAGACCGCGTTCCTCTCGTCGGACGTTTCGGGCCAGGGCATCGCACCAAACATGACTTCCGGCCCGTAATCGTCCCGCTCGAAGAGCTGGGCCGCACCGAACGAGAAATCGCCGGTCTTCTTCGACGCATACCCCCAGTTGCCGCGAAGGGTGTTCTGATAGCTCGAAGGCGAGCTGAATCGCACCGTGCCGTCCGGATCGACGTCGTCCTTCAATCCGATCCAGGCCGTGGGCTCCGGCCCGGCGCCGCCCTGGGGATAGGTGTGCAGCCCGATGAAGTTCATGCGCAGCTTCGGAAGCTGCGCGATGATCGCCTTGTAGTCGTCGGTATTCCACCAGTCCGGCCCCTCCGGGAAATCGTGAAACGGCTGAATCCCCCGTGTCTGAAACAGCGGCGCACCCCGCTCATCCAGCATCGGCAGGGCGAGGACCCGCTGACTGTCCGGCACGACATCCCCGTGGAGATAGAAGCGTACGCCCAAATGCTCGGCGAGCCGGTACGCCCCATAGAGCGTGCCAACCGAGTCGCCGCCAACGACCAGAAGGACCGGCTTTGCGTCGCGGCTAGCCAACGGGACGGTCTTCAGCAGATACTCTTGAGGCTGAAGCGATTTCACCGAATCGGCGAGCTGCCGGGCTCCTCTGAGCACGGCGCCGACAACCGGCTGATCCTTGTGCCCGACGACGATGCTCCTGCCCAAAGGCCGTTGCCCATCGCTCGCGACCATGGGAAGAAGCTGCCCGGTCCGCAGGTAGAGATAACGTCGAACCTCGCGGGCAGCCAGACGCTCGGGCATTTCGGCCTGCTGCGGCTCGACCACCGTAATCGACTCGGCGGCCGCCTCAGGGACACCGACCGTCAGGGGAACCAGGAATGATGCAAGGATCAGAAAAAACGAAGGGATCGCGTATCCGGACTTCATAACCGACTCCTTGAAAGAACTGGCCATCATGCGAGGCCATCTTAGCGGCAGCGAAGCGGATTTACAATTTACGATTGACGATTTACAATCTGTTATCTCGCCGACAGACAGGCGATCGATCAGGGAACGTGCAGAAATCGTAACTGATAAATTGTGAATGGCAAATCGAACCGCATGGCGCACAAGAGGACGATTTTGGATTGCTACACCGATGAGCCGGCGGGGCTGGGCGTTCCCCCGTTCATCGGGGTCTGGCCCCGCTACACCGCCGGTCTGTGCGAAGACGAGCCGACCTATCTGACGATCGACGATCTCCGGCTGCTTCGATACGTCGAATCTGTCCCCAAAGTCGTGATCGATCCACCCGCCGGAAGGACCCACATCGAGGTGCTGAATCACACCCGCAGCTACGAGGAAATCCGCCGAGCCCTGGAAGACACTGACCAACTGATCATCGTCGGCGGCGTTCAGACGCCGGGAAAGTATCTCAGCGCCCGCCCGGGGACGTTGCACGAGATCAATAAGCTGCTGGCCTCCTACAAACTGCGCAAGATTCTGACCGGGCCGGTCCTCACCGGCGGCACGCAGTTCCGAGGCGGCGCCCGGCCCCAACTGCCCGAGGCGGACGACTTCGAGGCGCTGCGACCGCTCGTTTTCGACACGTACGACGAATTGCAGCCCATGGCCCTCAAAGGCGCTCATCTGATTACGCAGATGCCGCGACGGGCGAATCGGGTCGTCGAGATCGAGACCGGCCGGGGCTGCCCGCGCGAGAAAGGCTGCTCGTTCTGCACCGAGCCGATCAAGCAGACCGTTCTGTGGCGCCGGCCCGAGCTGGTCGTCGAGGAAGTGAAGGCTTTGATGGCGCTCGGCGCCAGGGCCTTTCGGCTCGGCAAGCAATCCTGCATCTACAGCTACGAGGGCGGCGATCCGCAGAGACTCGAAGCGATGCTGTCCGGCCTGGCGGCCCTCAAGCCCGCGGTCCTCCATCTCGACAATGCGAACCCCGCGATGGT
>CBFDDG010000068.1:0-13448 GCA_965603505.1 uncultured Phycisphaerae bacterium
GTTATTGATCAGAGACCACCAATCCACGGCGTGGCCCCCTACCGCCCGGTGGGACGGGTGCGGGAACGGGATCTCGCCCGTCCGCTCGGCCTGGCGGATGGAGTCGTAGACGGTGAGCCCGAACATGGCGGGCCAGTGAAAGAACGGTCTTCCAGAGTCGGACCGTGCTGACGGCACACGGGAGCACTCTCTTGCTGCAAATTAGGGAAATTGCCCACTATGCAGGAGCCGATGGAAACTCTACTCACGTGCGCATTTGCGACTTTGTTCGGCCGAATGTGGTCTCGTCATGCAGAAGAGTCCAAAGACGCCGGGGCTCTCAGCCCTTGGCGTTTGACGTCGTACGCGGTAGATTTCGCGTGCCGGCGTCGCAGCCGGTGGTATGCGGTTGGGAAGGCTCGATGTCGCGCCGGGGCTCGGTCCTCCGGCCGTTGGCACCCGGACCTGCGGGAAACGCATCAGTCGTAGCAGCACGAGGAGAACAGCAAGATGAAGGCTTTCATCACGGAGGACTGCATCGCTTGTGGCCGTTGCGTCGAGATATGCCCGGAGGTCTTCGAGATGGGCGAAGACATCGCGGAAGTCAAAGTCGATGAGATCCCGAAGGAATATCAGGATGCGACGCGAGAAGCGGCGGATGAGTGCCCCACCTCCGCGATCCTTGTAGAGAAGTGACACACACGATGGATCCGAACGCCCGGACCATGGATGTGAGCGCGCCAGGAAAAAGGGAGTTGGCCAATGAACGTCCTTGTCGTTTACTATTCGATGTACGGGCACGTGCTGAAGATGGCGAAAGCCGCCTGCGAAGGGGCGCAATCCGTCTCCGGGGTGGAAGTCATTTTCCGACGCGTGCCCGAGTTTCCCGAGGTTGAAGAGCAGGTTCAGAGTGACCGGCACGCCAAGGCCGTCTGGGAACAGCAGAAGGATGTACCGGTCTGCAGCCTGGATGACCTGCGCAGTGCGGATGGCTTGATCATCGGCTCCCCCACGCGGTATGGGAATATGGTCGCGCAGATGAAGAAGCTCATTGACTCGACCGCTGCGTTGTGGCTGGAGGGGGCGATGGAAGGCAAGCCGGTCGGTTTGTTGGCCTCTACGGCGACGACCCACGGCGGGCAGGAGACCACGCCGCTGTCGATGATGATCCCGCTGCTGCACTTGGGGATGATTGTGGTCGGCGTTCCTTACTCGACGCCGGGCATGCTTCATACCGAGGGTCGGGGCGGGACCCCGTATGGCGCCACGACCGTTGCCGGATCCAAGAACGAGCGCCAGCCTGCTCCGGAGGATTTGGAGATCGCAAAGGCCCTGGGCCGGAGAGTGGCGGAGATCACAGGGAAACTCCGGGCTCAGTGACGACCGGCGCCGCCACAGAGGGTCGAATCTCTGTGTTCGTGTCCGGGCATCGCGAGGGCTGCCGGCCTGGATGCGCCTGATGAGAGTGGTTTCGCCATTTGATCGCGATAAGTGGCGTTCGTAGGGTTTGTTGTGTGTTGGAGGTGCTCGTGGGTATTACTTTTGAACAGATCGGATCGATGCTTGCAGCCGTACTCCTGGGGGCTCTGATCGGGCTGGAACGGGAACTAAGCCGCAAACCTCTGGGATTACGGACCAATATACTGATCTGCCTCGGCGCGTCGATCTTCACCATCGTCTCGATACAGATGGGAACGACGTTGGGCGGATCGCCCGAGAGGATCGCCGCCCAGATTGTCGGCGGCATCGGTTTCCTCGGGGCAGGCGCCATTATCCGAGACCGGGGGACCGTACAAGGAGCCACGACGGCTGCAACGATCTGGCTTGTGGCCAGCCTCGGTATGGCGTGTGGCGCGGGGTACTTTATGGTGGCCATCGCGGGCACGGGCTTGGCCCTGCTCGTCCTGTTCGGTCTCCATCCCCTCGAAACGAGAATGGAGCAACGCCGTCAAGACGGCGAGAGACCGGGTGACGTCGAACAGAACACTAACCCCTTCGACCTGTAATTGTGTGTCGGTTGAATCGGCAGGAACCGACCCCCGCTGCAGACCCCCCAGCGAGAGGTTTCCGTCTGTTCCCGCGCAGCGATGCACGTTGCCGGTTGTTGCGCGCTACACGCCTTTGGGCCGCCCACGTCGTAGGCGCAAGCACAGTTACATGGCGTTCCGGATGTCGTGAGGCGGCGGCCCTGCCTGTTGCGAATCATCGAGGCGTGGCACAGTACCTTTTTGCCCCTCCGCACTTACTCCCCTGACGGATTCAAGACGACATACTGGCTGGTCCGGCCGTCAGTGACGAGCAGCAGAACGCGACGGCCCTCGCTCAGCGCTTCCGAGACGGCCTCTCCGAACTGTCGGACGTTGTTGACTTGTTGTCGGTTGACTTCCAGGATCACGTATCCTTGTTGGAGGCCCTTTTCGGCCGCCTCGGAACTTGGCTCCACACCCGTAACCATCACGCCCGTCTGTTCCTCGTATCCGTACCGTTCGGCCAGTTCCGGCGTTAGGTCCTGGACCGTCAGGCCGAGACGTCGTTGGGATTCCTGCTCGGGAGTCCTCGGTGGCCGTTGCTGAGCCCGAAGCTCCTCGACCGAGGGGCGTTGGGTCAGTTTCACGCTCAGCGTCTTGCGGCGCCCGTCTCGCAGCACTACCACTTCGACCGTCTCCCCCGGATCGTGGGTCGCGACCAGGTTCCGGAACTGCGATGCGGATTCTACGTCCATGCCACCGAATCTCAGGACGATATCGCCTGCCTCCAGCCCGGCTTCGGCAGCGGCCGAGCCCTCCGTGACTTGGGCGACCACGGCGCCTTCCGTCTCCTTGATATCGAACGCTTCGGCCAGCTCCGGCGTCAAATCCTGGGGCAGTACACCCAGATACCCCCGTTTGACGCTCCCCTCCTTGATGAGCTGGTCGGCCACCTGTTTGGCCATCTTGATGGGAATCGCAAAGCCGATCCCAATGTTCCCGCCGCCCGGGCCGACGATGGCCGTGTTGATGCCCACGGCCTCGCCGCTCAGATTGATCAGCGGGCCGCCGGAATTGCCCATGTTGATGGCGGCATCCGTCTGGATGAAGTTCTCGTATGTGGCGATGTTGAGCCCGCTTCGCCCCGTTGCACTGACGATGCCGGCCGTGACGGTATGGCTCAGGCCCATGGGATTGCCGATGGCGAGCACCCACTCGCCGACCTGCAGGGCCTCCGAATTACCCAGGGCTACTGGTTTTATGCCGTTCACCTTCTCCGGATCAACCTTAATGACGGCCACGTCGGATTCAGGATCTGTCCCCACAATCTCGGCTTCCACCGTGCGACCGTTCTCCAGGTCCACGAGGACCTCGTCCGCCCCACCTACGACGTGGTTGTTTGTGAGAATGTAGCCTTTTTCGGAAATAATGAACCCGGAGCCTTGAGCCCGTTGAACGTAGTCGCGCTCGGGGGAGCGTCCTCGCGGGCTGCGGCGGAAGAAGAAATCGAAGAAATCCTCGCCGAACGGGTCGGACGGCCCACCATATGGCGTCTCCCCCATAGGCGAAGTCGGCCGTGAAATCGTTCGCTTGGCCACGATGCCCACGACCCCCGGAGAGGCCTTCTCGGCGACCGAGGCGAAGGCATTTCCCATTCGCCGCAGGATGCTGATACTCTCGTTGTCCTCCGCACCGCTCGCCAACGGGACTGTGCAGGATAGGAGCAACCATACTGAAATGATGGTGAGCCAGGGCCTGTTTCCGTGCGACTCCAGGTGATTCATTCCCTTCTGCAACATGTCGTGCCTCCTGAAACCTATCCGCGGTCTACCCGCGTTTGCGTCATACACGCGTCCGCCACGGACGCTCCGGTTGAAAAGGTAGAATTGACTCATTTCTTTTGCACAGTACGCTCGCCGCCGTCACGGGGTTCGGCATTGCCGGATCAATGGCCGAAGCCCCCTGTGAACGACATTATACGGACGGGTCCAGGCCCGTGTAGGACGAATTTGGATAAATCCTTGTGCAGCGCCGCGCACTTGTCATCCGGAATTGAAGCCAAGAAGCCTGCCCCGAGCGAAATGGAGAGAATCCGGCCACCGCAGGCAAGGTCGCTCAGTTCCGTTGCTCGGATCCGTCACCGCGCTTCGCTCCATTCAGACGCCATGCCGAGCACAGCGCAGAGGTGACAAAGGACATGCGAGAATGAGTCTGAATCCGTATGGGACGACGTTGCAGGAGGTTTCGCGGGAAAGGACTGAGGTCCTGTGGGCTCCCTCGATGCGAAAGGAAAATTGGCGTTTCCGCGTCGCGTTCGGTTGACAGGACCGGCACGGTTGGTTATCATGAACTTTCTTAGGCAGAAGATCAACGGCCGCTCTGGGTGGAACCGGTCCAACGGAAGGACGCGAGGGACGACGGGATGAGCATTCGAATCGTACTTGCCGATGATCACGCGATCGTACGTCATGGCTTGAGCCGGGCCGTGCAGCAGGAGGACGACATGGAGGTTGTCGGCCAGGCCAGCGACGGGCACTCCACCGTGGAGTTGGCAAGAGAGCTCTTGCCGGATGTTGTGGTGATGGATATCAGCATGCCGGAGTTGAATGGTATCGAAGCGACGCGAGAGATCCAGCGGGAGGCGCCCGGCGTGAGGGTGATCGCCCTGTCCATGCACTCGGCGAAACGCTATGTGACCGAAATGTTCCGAGCCGGGGCTTCCGGGTATCTCCTCAAGGACTGCGACTTCGATGAACTGGCGCGAGCTGTTCGTGCGGTGGCCGAGGGCAAAACCTACGTCAGCCCGTCCGTCAGCAGTGTCGTCGTCGAAGACCTCGTTCACAAGGAGCGGAGAACCGAGGCAACGGCCTTTTCTCTGCTCACGCAACGGGAACGGGAGGTGCTGCAGCTCCTCGCGGAGGGCCGAACGACCAAGCAGATCGCTCTGCGGCTTCACATCAGCCCCAAGACGGTCGAGGCGCATCGGCTGCGCGTGATGAATAAACTGGAAATCGACAACGTCGCTCAACTCACCAAGTATGCCATTCGCGAAGGACTCACCTCCGCAGAGCCCTGATTGAAGGCCATCGGGCCGAGATGTTTTGCATGCCATAGACCGCCGGGCGCGCGCAAGCACAAGCCAAACACCGCGGTTCCAATCCCGCAGCCATAATCGATCCCATGCCGACATGCCTACTTGACGCGAAGGAAGAAACACGGTAAGGAAGACGCCATTGGGGTATCGGTGCCCGCCGGATTACCGGTCTTCCGGGCGGACGTGCAGGAGTGAAGACCAGTTCTGGCGAATCTCTTCACCCAACGGCTCGTCACCGGCGGCGAGGGCACAGATTCGGGACCAGTGAAATATGCAGGAACTTTGCGCATGATCGATCAACAGCGTGGGAGGGCCCATCACAAAACATCCATCGCCTATTTCTCCATGGAGATCGGCCTTCAGTCTGATATTCCCACCTACAGTGGGGGATTGGGTATCCTCGCAGGGGATACCGTCCGCACGGCCGCCGACATGGAAGTGCCCATGGTTGCCGTCACTCTGCTGCCTCGCAAGGGGTATTTCCATCAGGCGCTGGACGCCGCCGGCAGCCAGATCGAGAAGCCGGATGCATGGGACGTGAGCGATCACCTCAGGCAACTCAAGGCCCGTGTTACGGTGGTCATGGACAAGAGGGAAATGAAGGTCCGTGCCTGGCAGTACGACGTGGTGGGGGCAACCGGGTTCATCGTTCCGGTGCTCTTTCTGGATACCGACATGAGGGGAAACGATGCGAGAGACCGCAAGCTGAGCCACCATTTGTACGGCGGGGATAAGCACTACCGGCTCTGCCAGGAATACGTGCTGGGCGTGGGCGGCGCGCGGATGTTGCGAGCGCTCGGGTACGAACACATCGACCGCTTCCACATGAATGAAGGACACGCCGCTTTTCTGATCCTCCAGTTGTTCGATGAGGAGTTGAGCCGGGCCGGCGGCAGGAAGATCAAGCCGGAGCATGTCGAGAGTGTGCGGAGAAGATGTGTCTTCACGACGCATACGCCAGTGGCGGCCGGACACGACAAGTTTCCGATGAGCATGGTACGCAAGGTCCTTGGGAAACAGAAGATATGGGATCTTCAGGGCGCACTGGCCGGCGACCGCGACATATTGAACATGACGTATTTGGCGCTGAACTTCAGTCAGTACGTCAATGGCGTATCCAAGCAGCACGGGAGGGTATCGCGCGAGATGTTCGCCTCGTATCAGGTCGACGCCATCACGAACGGCGTTCACGCCGCTACGTGGGTGTCTCCGCTGTTTCAAAAGTTGCTGGATCGGTACACCCCGGCTTGGCGCGCGGACAACTTCAGCATTCGATACGCTTTGGGTGTTCCGCCGGAAGAGATCTGGGAGGCACACACGAAGTGCAAGGCGAGGCTGATTCGTTACATCGCCAAGCACCAAAAGGTGAAGCTCGATCCGGAAGTCTTCACGATTGGTTTTGCCCGTCGCGCGACCGCCTATAAACGGGCCGATCTGATCCTCCGAGATCTGGACCGGCTCAAGAAGATTGCATCGAGCGCCGGGCCGTTCCAAATCGTCTTTGGCGGCAAGGCGCATCCACAGGACGAACCGGGCAAGAGATTGATCGGACAAGTCTTCGAGGCCAGAGAGCAACTCCAGCCGGACGTGCGCCTCGTCTATCTGCCCAATTACGATATCGACGTGGCCAAGGTCATGATCCCGGGCGTGGACGTTTGGCTCAACACGCCGCAGCCGCCCCACGAGGCGTCGGGGACGAGCGGGATGAAGGCGGCCCTGAACGCCGTTCCTTCCCTGAGCATACTGGACGGCTGGTGGATCGAGGGCTGCGTCGAGAACCTGACCGGCTGGGCCATCCGAGGCGGCGGCAAGACGCGCAAGGGCCGGAAGGACACATCGGCAAAGGATGCGGCGGCCCTGTACGCCAAGCTGCAAGACATCGTGATTCCTATGTTCTACAGGGACCGCGCGCAGTACATGCGCATTATGCTCTGCGCTCTGGCGTTGAACGGATCATTCTTTAACACCCAGAGAATGCTCCAGGAGTATCTCCTGAAGGCCTACATGAAGTAGGCGCAAGAGCGGGAGGTTCTCTCCCGGGACTTTTGCTCCGGATTCTCTCGCGTCAGTCTCGGCAAGCAACCCGGCAGGCCGGAGACTTCAGCGCCCGCCCCGGCGTCCCATGTAGGGAGATCCCTCATTTGACATAAGCAAAACCCTCATTCGTCACATTCGCTCTTGTGTGCACATTGCAGCGTGAGTAACATGGAAAGGCGTTTCATTCTGGAGAGGATGCGCGGGCCTTTGGCTTGGAGGCCAAAGCGTGGCAGGAGATAGGGACAGGAGAGTCAAGCCCAAAAGAGGTACAGGCAAGATCAAAGACGACCAGCGGCAAATTCGGCTTACAAGGAACATGGAAAGGAATAACCAGGGAAGCTCGCCGGATGAATTCAGCGGCTTGCGCCGGGAGGCGGAGCGCAAGCTGCCATTCGAGTCCGTCCCTATAGACCGGATGTCCGAGGCCGATGTGGCGGCCATGGTGCACGAGCTGCGCATCCGCCAGGAAGAACTGAAGATGCAGAACAAGGAGCTGCGTGGGGTCCAGACCGATCTCGAGGAATCGCGGAGCAAGTACACGGAACTGTTCGATTTCGCCCCAATCGGATACCTCATCTTCAACGCGGACGGCAGGATCGAGCAGGCCAACCTGACCGTAGCGAGCATGCTTCAAATCGAACGGGGCACGCTGTGCGGCACGCCGTTCATCATCCATGTTGCCCCGCTCAGCAAGGATACGTTCCGCAATCACTACCAGGCCGTCTTCAAGACCGGGCAGTCCCAACGGTGCGAAGTCGAACTGAGGCCTCAGGACGAGGCCCTCCTGATGGTCCGGCTGCGGAGCCGGCCCGTGAAAAATGGGGCGGGCAAGGTCATCCAGTGCCGTACGGCCATGACCAACGTCACCGCCCTGGCCCGGACGGAGCGGCGGCTGAAGGAGTCCGAGCGGCGGTTCCGCACGCTGGCCGAGAATGCCCCCGACATCATCGCCCGCATCGACCGGGATATGCGCGTTCTGTACGTGAATCGACCCATCGAGGATGCGGTGGGGATTCCCACGGACAAATTGGTTGGCCGGACCTTCGAGCAGATGGGTGTGCCCGACGACACGCGCGGCCGATGGACGGAGGCGATCACCACGGTCTTCAACACGGGCCAGGCCGGCAAGGTCGATTTCGATGGCAGCGTAGCGCAGCGCCTGAGGCACTACAGTGCGGCAATCGAGCCGGAGTTCGACGAACAGCGGAAAGTCAATACGGTCATCGTGACCGTGCGCGACGTCACCGACCGCGTGCAGGCCGAGGAGAAATACAGCGCGGTCATTCGCAGCTTGCAGGATGGGTTCTGCATCATCGACACGGAGGGCCGGTACGTCGAGATGAACGACACCTGCTGCCGCATGCTCGGACGCAGCCGCGAGGAACTGCTCGGCATGACCGTGCGCGACATCTGGGAGCCCGAGCAGCAGCAGACATTGATGGCGCACCTGCAAGAGGCGCTCGAACACGGCTGGGACAAGCTCCACATGCGGCACCGCCGCAAGGACGGCAGCCGCATGGACTGCGACATCACGATCCAGAGGCTCAGCCGCGACCGGCTCTTCGTCTTCGCCCGCGATATCACCGCCGAGCGGGTCGCCGAGGAGCAAATCGCTTTCCAGGCCCACATCCTCAAAGACATCACCGACGCGGTCATTGCCATCGACAACGAGCGACGCGTCACGTACTGGAACCAGGCTGCCGAGCAGCTTTATGAAATCCCCGTGGACGAGGCCATCGGACAGAAAGTTGACGAACTGTACCGGTGTCAATGGCCCAGCCAGGAGACGGGCAAGGCGGTTTACGATGCGCTGGAGCAGAGCGGGTCGTGGCAGGGTCTTCAGACGCAGACCAAGAGGAACGGCGAGGAACTCATCGTCAGAATCAGCCTCAGAGTGGTGAAGAACGAAGCAGGGGACCACATCGGTTACCTGGGTGTCATCCACGACGAAACGCAGGAAAGGCTGGCTCAGGAAGACCGGATGCGGACCCTGCGGCGACTCGAGCTGGTCGGCCAGGCCACCAACGACGGGATCTGGGACTGGGACGTGCGCACGGATGTGCTCTGGCATAATGATGCCTATGCGACGGCCTTCGGCTACGACCCGGACGAAGCGAGCGCTTCGCCCGAGTGGTGGCGCGAGCGGATCCATCCGGAAGATCGAGAGATGGTTTTCGCGACGCTCGACGCCGTCCTTGAGGGCAACGAGGACCGGTGGACGGCCCGGTATCGCTTCAGACGTAAGGACGGGTCCTACGCTTGGGTTATGGCTCGCGCCTATGTCCTCCGGGATAGGCAGAGCAAGCCGGTGCGCGTGGCCGGCTCGATGCTGGACCTGACGGAGAAGCTCGAGCTGCTCGACCAGTTGGAAAGCGAGCGATCAAAGCTCGGGACGATCCTCGAAGCCGCGCTGGTCGGGATCGTGGTGGTCGATAACCAGGCGCGGATCACGTATGCGAACCCGGCCGCTCAGTCTCTGTCCGGCCGGCCCGTGCCGATCGGGGAACCGATTGGGGCGAACGAAGAAGTTGAGGTCTACTATCCCGACGGTCGGCCGTACGATCAGCGGCAACTGCCGATCGTCCGCTCCGCACTCGATGGTGAGACGTATTCCGAGGTCGATATTCTTGTCCGATGGTCGGGCGGCCGCGAGCGCTATCTGCTTGTCAACACGAGCCCCCTCCGAAGTGCGCAGGGCGAGATCACGGGGGCCGTGGCGGTCCTTCAGGATGTCACCCAGACCCGGCAGGCCGAGCAGGCCCTGCGTGAGGCCCATGACCGTCTGGAACGGCGCGTCCGTGAGCGGACTATCGAGCTCGACAAGGCGGTCGCGACCCTCCATGAGGAAGTCGCCGAGAAACAGGAAGCACAGAAACAATTGATGCATCAGAATGAGATGCTGCAGAAGATCATCGACAACATCCCGGTGATGCTGTGCTTCTACGACGCCGAGGGCAACGTGGGCATGGTCAATGACGAGTTCACACGGGTCCTCGGCTACTTGTTGAAGGACCTCCAGGAACATAACCCGATGGAGCTGCGCTACCCCGATCCGGCGTATCGCCGGAAGGCGTGGGATTACATGCTTGCCGCCGAGCCCGGATGGCGCGACTTCTTCGTGCAGAGGAAGCAGGGCGGGAAAGTCACGAGCTCCTGGGCCAACGTTCGGCTCTCCGACGGGTCCTATCTCGGGATCGGAATCGATATCCGCGAGCGCAAGCGATGGGAGAACCGCCTTCGGGAAAGCGAGGAGCGCTACCGGACCCTGGTGGAGCTGTCGCCCGACGCGATTGGCGTCGAGCGGGACGGCATGATTCAGTTTGTCAACTCGATGGCGGTCACGATGCTCGGGGCCGATACGGCCAAGGAGCTCCTCGGCCGGTCCATTCTCGATTTCGTGCACCCGGACCACCGCCGGCGCGCCCAGCGACAGTTCCGGTACCTTCGCCGGCGGAGAAAGCCGCTGGCGCTGACGGAACAGAAGATCATCTGCCTCGACGGCACGCCGCTGGATGTCGAGATGGCCGGGATGCCCATCACCTTCGAGAACAAGCCCGCCACCCAGATCGTCATGCGCGACATCACGCGGCGCAAGGAGGCGGAGGCGAGGTTGCAGGAAAGCGCCCGGCAGTTGCAGCAGCAGGCGGAACTGCTCGATCTGGCCCACGACAGCATCGTCGTCAACGACATGGACGGCCGCATCGTGTTCTGGAACCGAGGGGCCGAGCAAACCTTCGGCTGGACGCGCCACGAGGCCATCGGAAAGATCAGTCACGAACTCCTGAGGACCCGGTTCCCGTTGAACCTGATCGAGATTACCTCCCAGCTCCTAAGCCAGGGCCGCTGGAATGGTGAACTCACCCACACCACGCGGACCGGTGAGACGATCATCGTCTCCAGCCGCTGGGTTCTCCAGCGCGACACGGCCGGCCGGCCCGCCGGAATCCTCGCCATCGACCGCGACATCACCCAGCAGAAACGCGCCGAGCACGAATCCATCGAGGCCCGGCGATTCGCCGAGAGTATCACGGATACGATCCAGGAGTCGCTTCTTGTGCTCGACCAGGATTTCAAGGTGCTCTCGGCCAACCAGACGTTCTATCAGACCTTCCGGGTCCCGCCGGCCGAGACGGAGGGGCACTACGTGTACGATATCGACGGCGGACAATGGGACATCCCGGAGCTCCGAAAGCTTCTCGATGACATTCTGCCACGGAGTACGAGCTTCGAGCACTTCGAGGTCGAGCAGAACTTCGAGCACATCGGACATCGGACGATGCAGCTCAATGCCCGGCGGATTTATCGGGAGGCGCAGGAGACGGAGATGATCCTCCTGGCCATTCGGGACATCACCGTCCGCAAGGAGCAGGAGAAGAAGATCCACGAGAACCAACGCCGGTTGGCCACGTTGACGGAGGAACTGCTGCTGACGGAGGAGCGCGAGCGGCACCGACTCGCCGTGATGCTGCACGACTCCATTGGGCAATCGCTGTCGTTCTCCAAGCGCGAGTTGGGCGTGCTGCAGAAGAACGCGTCGGATCACGTCAAGAACACCCTCGAATACGTAAAGCAGCAGATCGACGAGGCGATCCGTGAGACGCGGAGCCTGACGTTCGAGTTGAGCCCCACGACGTTGCACACGTTCGGTCTGGAGGCGGCCGTTGAGGAGTTGGCTGAGCAGTTTGCCGAGCGGGGAGCATTCCAGTATCACTTCCAGGCGACCGAGGAGGACAAGCCGCTCACCGAGCAGATCAAGACGCTGCTGTTCCGGGCGGCGCGTGAGTTGCTGACGAATGTTACGAAGCACGCGGAGGCTTCGAACGTATTCATTCGTATCGACCAGGTCAATACGAGCATCCGTATGGTTATGGAAGACGATGGGAAGGGATTTGATACTTCGCGGCTGGAGCATGTCTTCGGTCAGCAGAAAGGGTTCGGCCTGTTCAGTATCCGCGAGCGGCTGACCTACGTCGGCGGCGCCTTTTCCATCGAATCCCGGCCCGGCGAAGGAACGAAAGTCACCTTACTGGCGCCGTTGCATCGTATCGACAAGGACAAGGACAGGGACAAGGAGAAGTAGAGGAGTGGGAAATCATGAACATAAGGGTACTGATCGCGGACGACCATGCCATCGTGCGTCACGGGCTGAGCCGGTCTATTCAGCAGCAGGAGGACATGGAGGTGGTCGGCCAGGCGGGTGACGGGCACTCCGCCGTGGAACTGGCGCGAGAGCTGAATCCAAGTATTATTCTCATGGACGTAAGTATGCCCAACCTGAACGGGATCGAGGCGACGCGCGCCATCTTGCGCGACTCACCGGGGACGCGGGTGATCGCGCTGTCAATGCACTCGGCCAAGCGGTACGTGCGCGAGATGTTTCGCGCCGGCGCCTCAGGATACCTGCTCAAGGACTGTGAGTTCGACGAGCTGATCCACACCATTCGCCTGATTGCCGAGGGGCAGACGTACATCAGTCCCACGATCAGCCGCGTCGTCGTGGAGAACTGCATGCACGACGCGCCGGGGGAGAAGGGCAGCGCGTTCTCCGTGCTCACACAGCGCGAGCGCGAGGTTCTGCAGCTCATGGCCGAAGGCAACAGCACGAAGCGGATTGCGATGCGGCTGTACATCAGCCCCAAGACGGTGGAGGCCCATCGGCTGCGGATTATGAACAAGCTCGATATCGACAGCGTGGCCTTGCTGACCAAGTACGCGATTCAGGAAGGGCTCACGCCGGCGGAACCCTGATTGTCCCGCTACGGCCACGCGGATTGTCGGACGACGACCATGGCTGCCGACAAGGATAGGGATGGATATGGGGACAGCCAACCGGCGCGCCCGCGGCTCGACCGCATAGAAACAGTCTCGGCCAAACGCCGAGTCCTTGGTTTTGATGTTTGATCTTTGTTTCCTGCTATCTCACATTGGCTGCTTGGCCAGTTTGAGTCAGTTGCCAATCAGGCGAAGTCGGCAAACACCCGTCGGACGTACCGGGTACTCCGTCTGAAAGCCTCGACCGTTTTCATCGTGTTCGGCGAGCCGGCCTCGACCGCCTGTTCGAGGACCAGCAGCGGCTTGACGCCGATCTTCAGCAGATGGCCGGCCAGCCGCTCATAGTCGATATCGCCCGGCCCGAAGGCCTCCGTCCAGACGCCGTCTTTGGACTGACGGAGATGCAGTTCCGTGATTCGCGGGCCGTAGAGCCTTACGACGTCGAACAGCGCCACCTGCGAATTGCCCGCGCCACGGTAAACCCAGTGTGCGTCGAGGCACAGAGTGACGTTCTTCGGGGCCGTGCCCACCATCATGTGATGAAACTCGCGGGCGGCGTTGCGCAGCTCGATATCATGATTGTGATAGGCGAGGGTCAG
>CBFDDG010000069.1:0-13418 GCA_965603505.1 uncultured Phycisphaerae bacterium
CGTGGGGCTGCCAACCATCAGGTAGATCCCGCCGCCATCCTGATCGTATACACCGTCGGCGGTCCCGCCGGCAATGGTGAATCCATCGAGAACCGCCGTGGCATCCGTTCCGCTTCCGGTGACCACATGGTAACAGTTGTCCGTTCGTGTCGGCTCCGCTAACAGAGCACACGGATCAACCACCGCAGCGTCGTTGCCATTCAGGTCGCCGCTGAGAATCGTCTCGTAGTGATCGACGTCTCGTGTATTAGGATCCAGCGCAACACCGGGCTGACACGGATCGGGCTGCCCATAACCCGCATACCCCCCTCGTATGGCGACGCCGCTGATGAGCCGGAAGGTGTCCTCGCGCGGCCCGTTTGCCTCGGCCGGCGTGTATACACCGGCGGCCACGTGGATCTCTCGCACGACGCGATACTCGTCTGCGGTCCGGAGCGCCCGCTGCAGGGAAGTCAACGCGGTGGCCCAGCTTCTGCCGTCACCGGAGTCGTTGGCGTCGGCGTCAACGTATAGAACGGGGTTGGGAAGGAGGCCCTCACAGAATTCAAACGCACCCCGATCGACCGCTGTGCCGCAAAAACGCGGCTGGCCGGCATAATCGAAGGGCACCGGCTCGTTGACGTCTTCATCGTTGTCGAGGTCGAACGTGTCGGGCGGCAGTGCGTTGCTGTCACCCGTATCGATGCAGCCGGAAGTTCGCCGCAGACGCAGATCGTCATCCTCTGTGCCAACGACGCCGTCCGGGCCGTCGTCGTCGACAAACAGCGGATCGAGATAAGTGTTCTCCCGCCCGGGCCATCGGCCCGTCCAACCCTGGACGCAGCAGTAGTTCACCGTGGGATCCACCCCGTCCACGAGAATCTGGGCCCACTCATCCTTTCCCGCGGCGTCGCTGTTGCCCCAGAGGATGCAGTTGGTCAGCACCGGATCGGCATCGACGCAGTACAGACCTCCGCCGAAATCGGCGGCATTCTGACTGAGCGTACAGTTCGTCAGGATCGGACCGTCATTGTAGTTGAACATCCCGCCTCCCCACTGGGCGGAGTTTCCGCTGAAGATGCAGTTCGTCAGGTTCGGCTCGCTGACGTGGTTGAACAGGCCGCCGCCATAGCTGGCCGAATTCCCCAGCAGAGCGCAGCCTACGAATTCCGGGCAACTGTTGCTGTCGTATATGCCTCCGCCATGACTGGCCTCGTTTGCGATAAGCGTGCAATAGAGAAAGCCGGGCCGGCTGTCGACGCAGTAGATCCCCCCTCCATATTTGGCGGAATTGGCAGAGAATCTACAGTGGATCAAGTTCGGGTCGCCCGCCTGGTTGAACAGGGCTCCCCCCTTGTGCTCGGCCCAGTTGCCGACGAACACACAGTTGCGTATCGTCAGATTGCCCCCGTCATTGTACATGCCGCTGCCATTCTTGTCTTCCCGTGCGCTGCCGTTGGCATGGCCGCCGGTGATGGTAAACCCGTCGAGGACGGTGGTCTCGTCCGTACCACTGGCGGTCAGCACGTGGAAGCTGTTCTCGGCCTTCCCGGCGTCGTCGGCCCCGTCATCCGCGTTCAGATCCCCGCTGAGAATGGTTCTGTAGATTTCGCTGTCTCGAGCCTCTGGGGCGGGCTCAGCCACACCGGCATAGCCGCCTCTGATGGTCGCGCCGGAGGCCCCGCGGAGCATGAATGATTCCTGGCGGTCCCCGTTGGGGATGGTCGGCGTGTACACACCCTGACCGACTCGGATCTCGTCACCGGGGCGCGCCTTCGCCAGAGCAGATGACAGATCGGTAAAGGCATCCGCCCAGTTGGCACCGTCGTTGCGACCAGCGGCGGAATCATCGACGTATATGACTTTGGCATGCACAGCGGGGACTATCGAGAGCCAGACTGCAAATGCCAGGAGTTGCATGTATCGGCGTCTGTTCATACATATGTCCGGTAATCACCTCCCCTCTTCGTGGCGGCATAGCGGGGCTCTATGGCTGGCCGTCCAATTGACTATCGATCTCTGCGTCTCATAGGTAATCTCATCCAAGTCTTTGAACGGCTGTATCCTGTAGTCGGGATCCAGGTAAACGCCCTTGCGTATGTTCACGAGCGCGACATGGCCGTCGAAAAAGGCCATGTTGTAGCGGCCCTCCGTGCCGTGCCAGGCCCGGCCGGCTGCACTACTCAGGGGGCTCCATTGCCGGACCCAGTTATTGTCGCCCATGAGGAGCAGATAGGGGTCGTCGCACACGGCGTTCGCGCTGAGATTCTCCAGTCGCTCGTTGATTCGCTGATTCAGCGTCCTTACCGGATCGGACACCCACTGCTGCGAGGGTAGGGAGTCCGGACCGATCAGCATGAGGTTCGTCTGATAGCTGTTGCCGTAGTAGACGTAAGCCGACGGTTCGCAGTTCTGGTCGCCTTTATCCGCCGGGCAGCGAAACACCTCGGTGTCTTGGGGCCCATTCGGTTCCGCCGGCAGACTGACATACGGGTTAAGTGGACGAGAGGGGGCGCCGCCGGCGATCCCCTTCCAGCCGCCGAAGTGATGGTTGGCGTTGACCTTCTGATAGAACTGTTGACTGTTGTCGTTCAGATAGCTATGCCACGCAATGGCAATCTGTCCCAAGTTGGCTCCACAGCGTATTCGATAGGCAAGGATCCGGGCCCTGCGCAGAGCCTGCAGACTGACCGCCAGCAGGATCGAGACGATGGCCACGACAACCAGCAGTTCGATCAGGGTGAACCCTGCCGGGAGCGGAGACAGGCCAACGCGATGTGAACGCCTGGTTCTCACGGTCTCCCTCCCTCGCCCGCCACCGAGAGGCCGACATCCTCGGTATCACCAGTCATCTCGTGCAATCTGCTTTTGGCCCATATAGCGAGCCATCGATCCTTTTGTGCGAGATCCTGATGGGAGAGGCAGGCCCGATAGCCCGCGATGGCCTCTGGCCGATGGCCATCCTTGAGGAGATGCTCCGCAATGATACACTCCATGAAGCAGGGCTCGCTCTCCTGAAGCTCCTCTTCGAACTCGGTGATTTTGCCGCTCAGCGGGCGCTCATCCGCAAGGAAATGCACGGCGATGGCCTCTCGCGTCCCCTCTGCAAAGAACACGGCAAACCGTTCGGCGGACTGCCCGTGGCCGTTGTGCCAGCGATTCAGAAACTCCGCCAGGACGGCGAACTCGGCGTAGCGCATGAACTCCTCAGTCTGACCGATGAACAGTTGTTGCTGTTCACCAAGCTCCCTGTTGGCCTGTCGCAACCCGACACACAGTTGCAGGGAAAAGCACAGGAACCCCAGCACGATCACGAGTAGCAGCGCCGCCACCGTGCTCGAGTACCGGTGCCTGGCGATGATCTTGCGTAGCAGATAGAGCGAACTGTCGGACCGGGCCAGGATCGGCATTCCGCCCAGCCGACGATCGATATCCCCCTTCAACTCGGCTACGGATTGGTACCGGCGGTCGGGCTCTTTCGCCAGCGCTCTGAGAATGATGGCCTCGATGTCTCGGTCCAGATGGGGCACAATCTTCGAGGGCCGGACCGGGTCGCATTCCTGGATGTTGCGCACTGTTTCCAGCACCGAGGCATCTACCTTATACGGAAAGCTTCCGGTAATGAGTCTGTAAAAGACCACGCCGAGGGAATAGACGTCTGTGCGCGTGTCCAACTGCGCGTGGAGACCGGCCGCCTGCTCCGGCGACATGTACGCCGGCGTGCCGGTCACCTCCCCCTCCATGGACATCGTTCCGACCGTGTCGTCGGTCGAGATCGTCATGGCCAGGCCGAAATCCACGATGTGCGGCTGACCGTCCTTCGTCACGAGGACATTGGAGGGCTTCACATCCCGGTGAATGACGCCGTGCTGGTGGGCGTGCTGGATCGCATCGCAGATGAGCTGCATCAACCGGAGAACCTCGTGCTCGGAAAGCTCGTGCTTCTTCACGTAGGCATCCAGCCAGATGCCATCGATCAGCTCCATCGCATAGTAGTAGAGGCCCTGGTGAATGCCGCTGTCATAAATCCGGGCGATGTTCGGGTGACTCAGCCGGGCGGCCAGCTCCACCTCTCGCTCGAAGCGTGTCAGGGCCTTCCGCGAGCGCAGCAGATCGACGCGTGGCACCTTCAGGGCCACCTCCCGGCGGGTGCTGAGCTGGCGGGCCCGCCAGACCCGCCCCTGTCCGGCCGCTCCGACCTCGCCGAGGATCTCATACCCTGGAATCTGCGGGGGAGGGACGGAGGCGCCTACCGTGGGCCCCGGCGTGAGGGCACTCGCCGTCGGCAGATCACTCGGATCCGATGTGTGATGGGTCTTCATCGACACCTCGCCTGTCCTGACAGATCCTGCGGGCCCGTGCGAACAATCCCGCCAACTCGGGCCCTACCCATTTCTTCGCCGAAAACGTTGCGAAGGACTGCTCGAGCGCATCATAGGAATACTGCGTAATCTTCTTGTCGTGATACACCAGCGCGCTGGCTAAAGCCGCATAGTATGTGGTCGTGGCCAGCGCCGCTTCTGTCTTCGAATCCAGGCTGAAGGACAACCTCTTGCTGCAATCCTTGATTGCCCGGAGCAGGCTGCCCACCTGCCCACCTGCCCACCAAAAAAGCCTGTTTTTCTGTTGACTTCCTGGGACCATTTTGGTAGAATGTTTTTTCTCTGACAGGAGGGATTCTATTCACGTCTTACGGAGGAGACTTGCTGGGGTATTGGTAAGGGGCCGTTACAGAAGGAGCGACGGCTCAGATAGCTCGTGTGCCATACACAATGGACAGAGGGCATTTTAGCCGAAATCATTGGCCCTTCTTGGGCCGCAGCAAGGGTTCGTGTGTGCAAAACCCGCCAGGGTGTTGAAGTACGATTTGCGTAACGGCGGGGCCGCACGATGACAGAAAGGAGGTGTGCATAACCGGACCCGGGGAACATGGTAGCAGCTTAACGTGGAATCACGCAAAAGAACCCTGAACACGAAATTGGCTGGAGGAGAGCTAAGAATGAAGAGAACATTGGTTGTATTAGCCGCCGTCGCCATGGTACTGGCCACGGCAGGCACGTCTTTCGGAGCCTTCATCGATTTTACCGGGGGCACGGCATATCTAAGCGGTGGCGGTACCGCCGTCCCTAACAACAGCATGGTATGGTCGAACGTAGATTACTATGAGGAGAACGGATTCAAATTGGACTTCATCGGTGATGTTGGAATCATCGGAGACTACTACAGTGCCGGCAACGACGTCATACACGGACATTGGGCGTCCGGAAATTACGGCACCCTAACCAGCATCGTCGTAACCAAACTGGACGGAACTCCGTTCGATCTGAACTACTTCATACTCACCTCGAATACGGATACCGGCGGCGGAGCGGACTCCGGCAACGAGCAAACCTGGATCAATGCCTCGAACGGCTACTCACAGTTACTGCCCACCGACGACTGGGGCTTCGCAGGGACAAACCCCCAGATATTCCTGGGTACTCAGTTCGATAACGTCATGTGGTTTTCGTTTACAGTAACGAATTCGGTAGACTGCTTCGGCATGGACAACTTCTACATCGATGAGCCGGCCCCCGGCATCCCCGCACCGGGCAGCCTGCTGTTGGCGAGCATGGGCCTCGCAGGTCTGGCGAAGATTCGCAGAAGATTCGCGTAACGAACCTTCGTTACAGAGAGCACGCAATGAGGCAGGGCCGTCATGGCCCTGCCTTTTTTATAGGATGAGGGAAACTCCCAGCGGTCAGTTCTCATCGACATCGGGAGAATTTGGCTCTGCAGCCGCCGGTTGGGGCGTCCAATGGCGGGCCAGAACGGCGAAGTCCCGCAGGTTTACCATACCATCGCCCTGCGGCGAGGATACGTCGCCCGATAAGCCTCTGGCAACCTCCAGCCATTGTCCGGAGAAGGTCGCGAGGTCCGCACAACGCACGGCGGAATCTCCGTCAAAATCGGCCTTCGTGGGGCAGGTCAACTCGATGCCGGCGCCCGTGCCGAGATTGCGCGAGTACTGCTTGTGGATCGGGTTGTTCCAGTGCTCCCACACGCCGAGGCTTTCCAGCGGCGTACCGTCGCCTTCGGGATCGTAGAACGTGCCGGATGGCGGATCATCCGCCAGGGCCGCCTCGACCAGATAGTCATCCGCCCCGCTGATCCGGGGGTGATCGCTCCACTCGATCCAGAGGAAATCGAAGCAAACCGAGTCGATCGCGATGGGGTCCTGTGAGACGAGGAGGCTCGAAGGCCAGTCGTGGTTGAACGGCGGGAAATCCCATTTCATGGGGTCGGAGGACCAGTTGCGGCCGGCGAACAGGCCGTCCACCACGCATAGCAGCGTCTTGCCGCCGAGCTCGGAGTGGCCCATCAGGTCCACGAGGCAGCGGTATCGCCCCGTGCCCGGAGTGTTCTTCGGCAAGCTCGTATGCATATCGTAGTAGTTGTACTTCTGGCCCCACAGGGTGGCATCCGGATTCCGGATGAGTGCGCCATAGAGATTCTTGCCGCAGACGGTAATACCGCCCGTATCGTGGCTCTTGAGGATGGGGAAATTGATGAAGTAATCCGCCTCGGCGAACGATTTGGGCAGGAAGTCCTGTTTCCTCCCTGCAGCGGCGGACGTGCTCCAGTAGAACGGCACATCAGAGAACTCCACCGTCGTTCGACCGAGTCCGCCGAGAGTCGACAGATAACGGACATTCGGGAATTCCGGCTGGACCCTGTCGTAGATCAGGCCCGGCATGATCCGGCCCGGGTCGCCGATGGTGATATCCTCCTCGGCCATCCCGACCACCTCCACCAACTGCCGCAGCAGGGCCGCAATCATCTGGGGCGAGTTGTCGATGCGGTCTCTGTTGCTGGACCGCTGCCTGAAAGTGCTCGTATTCGCGTTATAGCAGAGCGTATTGTTGATCTTCATGGCGATTTTCTCGCCGGGCGTATATCCCACGTCGCCTTTGCCGCGACGGCTGTTGAAGTGCCGAAAGAGGGCGTCCCACGCCTCGGCGTCGGTGCTCTTGCCCGCCAGGCCGCGGATCGCCCGGGAGACCATCCTGTCCACCACAGCCGCGTCAGTGCAAGCATCCTCGTACCAATGATCCGACGAGCCGTATCCGTCCCAGTCGGTCGCATTCGGCTCGTGAATCCAGACGACCCGCCCCGGCTGAACACCGCCGGCCACTCCCAGTGGGACATTGGGCACGGGCATCCCCGCCGCAACGGCCGGCCTGTCCACCGGACAAATCATCAACCAGAGAACCCCGACGCCAAGGCCGAGACACAGAACACCGGCCAGCAATCGCGCCCGCGTGAAATGCTGCCTCGCCCGGCGAAAGGCCACGGTGCAGCCGGCCAGTCCGAGCAGCCAGAGAACGAAACTCGATGCCAAGGGAAATGCGACCCTCTGACAGGGGTATGCCGCGCGGGAAGGTTTCGGGATCACGCGTACGAGAAACCACACAAGCGAGCATAGGCCGACCAGAGGAGAGAGACACCATATCCATCTCTGCCCAATCCGGCGACGCTGCGGATGGCCTGCATGACACGCCGATTCTCGGCACGAGTCGTTTGGATTCCTGTGGTGAACCATATTCCGTCCCTCCAAAAGGTCGGCCCCGGAATCAGGCATCTCATTTCATCAGGGCCCTGCGTGTGATTATGTCTCCGGCCTCCTGCACAATCGTTCGATATCTCTGGCCACGATCTCCGTCACGAGGCGCTGGAGCTCCGTCAAATCCTGCGATGACGGCTCCTCGACGGAAATCCCTGAGCGCGCGTCGTCAGACGTGGGAGTCGGTTCCTCCGCCGGCCGGCCCGGTGCACGCCGGCGTCCGGCAGCCACCCGCCGCTGCTCGGCCAGAATGGTCTCCGCCAGATCATAGCTGGGTATGGGTACGTCCGCATCGCGGGCCGACAGCTTCCGGGCCTCATCTGCGCTCATACTCGCGGCCTTTCTTGGCCGCACCGCAGGGCCTGGCGGAGCCTGGGCCTCTGACGATGCAGCATCGGGCAGTTCCGCGCCGGCCGCATGATCCGCCGGCCCCACCCGCTCATCAAATGGTGGGACTACATCGGTCGCGCGAAGTACGCTCGCGCGCCTGCCTTTCGCGTTGCGATCCATTTCGTCCACAATCGAGAAAACATCCTCTCACAGCATCATCCAATGACGCGGACGGCCAAACTGCGTTATCGCTCGGATATCACTCCATCATAACAGCAACGCTCCTGTTTTGCCAGAGGCGGCTGCCGAGTTCGCACGATTTCTTTCGCGCCGAGCCGATTCGGCCCGTCTGAGCCGGACGGCCTTGATGTCACAGCCTTGCCGGCCCGGGATTTCCGCGGCGCGAAGGACAAGACGAGTGTCGCCTTCGGTCAAAGCCAGCATCCCCAGCATCAGCGGGGCCCAGACCTTCTCACAGACCTCGCCGCGAGGCACGCGATCCGGGCTGGGGACCGGATCAGGATCGTGGACCTTCGCAACGACTCCTTCCACCGCCCCGCCGCCGGCCTCGACACGGAGCTTCGTTCCCAGATTCTCCTTCGGGCAGACGTACATGACCGTGACTTCGAATCGCCCGGGTCGGACCACCTCTAGAGGCCACCAAGCGTAGGCCTCGGTGTCGGTCCAGTTCGTGATCCAGTCATTTGCCCAGCCGGCATTGCCCTTGTAGCTAATCCCCTGCTTCGGCGCCGGTTCGAGGAATGCCTCGTGCCCAGGCAATGTGACGATTGGCCAGTCGGGATAGCCGACGTGCGTTGGAATCGGCTCGAAGCCAGCTTTCGTTACGTCCGCAGCCATGGCTTCGAAGGCATCGCCGAGCCTTGTCACGACATCCGGGTGTTCCTTGGCTACATCCGCACCCTGGCGGGGATCCTGCACCATGTCGTACAGTGCCCACCGCCTGCCGGCCTTGGCGGCCCGCCACCGCTGGGTCCGCACGGCGCCGCGAATGTCCTGGGCATTTCCGGCGGGAGACCGGAATGTGAACAGCATCCGATCCGGCCAGTTTCGGGCACGGCCTTCGAGCAGAGGCACAAGGCTCATGCCGTCCCGGGGCAAGGTCTTGGGCATCGACAGGCGGCACAACTCCACGAGCGTGGGAAACAAATCGATATCGGCGGCGATCTGCTTTACTTCCGTGCCTGGCTCGATGCGCCCCGGCCAGCGAACGAACAACGGCACGCGAACGCCGCCTTCGTCGATACTGCCCTTGCGACCCTTCATGTGGCCGTCATACCGGTCGGAGTTCGCGCCATTGTCCGTCAGAAACACGACGATGGTCCGGTCGCTCAGACCCAGGGCGTCGAGCCTTCGCAGAAGTCTGCCTACATTGTCATCGATGTTCTCGCACATGCCGTAGATGCAGGCAACCCGGTCATCCAGACCGCGAGCCTTGTACTTGTCGAAGTACTTGTCCGGCACCTGGAACGGCCCGTGCGGGGCGTTATAGGGCACATAGCAGAAGAAAGGCCTGTCCCGGTTCTGCTTGATGAAGGCAAGTGCGGCGTCGGTGAGCACGTCCGTAATGAAACCGCTGGTCTTCAGCGGTTCGCCGTTGTGTTCGAGCGTCGTATCGAAGTAATTATTCCAGTGACCGGCACAGAAACCGAGAAACTCGTCGAAGCCCCGGCCGTTGGGGTTGTGCGGATAATGCGCCCCGTTGTGCCACTTGCCGAAGCAGCCGGTGACATAACCCGCCCGCTTGAGCGTCTCGGCAAGCGTCACCTCTTCGGCGCGCATCGTTTCGTGGGCGCGCGTGACGCCATGCACGCCAGTACGCAAATGATAGCGACCGGTCAGGAGACCCGCCCGCGTCGGTGCACACACCGGGCTGACGAAAAAACGTTCGAACCGGGCCCCCTCGCTCGCCAGTTTGTCCAGCACAGGGGTGTCGATCTGATCGTTGCCATGCGAATGGATGTCCCCCCAGCCCTGATCGTCGGTCATGACCAGAAGCACATTCGGCGGCCTCCGTTCACCCGTAGATGAAACCATCGCCAAGCTTCGCTCGACGCTGCTACCGACGGCGCCACATGCCGCCGCCAGGCCGAGTCCCCTCAGGAATTGCCTCCGGGTGTGTCTGCTCGTGTCAACTGCTCTCATGCGATGCGCCTCACGTAAACGAAGTACGCGCCGCGCGACGTTCCGTCGTCTGCTGTGAGCCATGTCTGCAATCTCATCTTGCCCGGGGTCAATGGGACCCGGAAGAGGACTTCTCGGGCGTCCTCCAGGACCGGTTTGGCGAGATCGATCTCACCCATCGCGAGCCTCGCTTGGCTCGCCTGAATCGCACGGCCCCCGGGAATCCCCGCATTGATCGGCGCAGCCACCTCCATCGGCCAGCGACGCAAGGAAAACTCGTACTCGCCGGCTTGTTCCACTTCCACCGCCCAGAAACCGTTGGCTTGCAGGCCCTGGAGAATGTGCCCCTGGTTCCACGGCGGCAAGTCCGGGCCGTGCCAGTCATGGCAGGTCAGCCTCGTCGGACTTTCCTCTTCCGAGCCGATCACAATCTCGCAGTACTCCTCGAAGCGCTGCGAAACATCAGCCCACCACTTTTCATATGCCTCGCGCAGTCCCTGAACGATCTGGGGATGCCCGCCGCTGATATTGTTCTTCTGGCCAGGGTCCGCGTGGATATCGTAAAGCTCTTTGCCGTTGATGAGTCGCCACCGGTCGGTCATGACGGCGCTCTTGCGCCATTTTTCCGGATGCTCGATGCGCTGTGAGTCCGTGACAAGGATGCGCTCCGGCCAGCCCCTATCGCCACCTTTCAGCAACGCCAGGATATTGGCGCCGTCGAACTTCACGCCCGTGGGTCGAGGCAATCCACACGTCGCGATCAACGTCGGCAGCAGGTCAATGTGCGCGGTCAGCGGGTCCACGTCCCTGCCGCCGCCGAGCCCCCCTGCCAGCCAGCGGATGAAGCACGGCACACGATGACCGCCGTCATACTCGCTGCCCTTGGTGCCGCGCATGTCGGCGTTGAAGCCCTTGCCGCCCTGGAAGCCGGCGGCAGTCCCGTTATCCGTCATGAAGATGAGAATCGTGTTCTCCTCAAGACCGAGCGTCTTGAGTTTCTCCAGCAATCGGCCCATGTTGTCGTCGATGTTTGTGATCATGCCGTAGAAGTCGGCGTTCGTCACATCCTCGCCCTCATACGGCCTGCTATACTCCTCGGCGACATTAAAAGGGCCGTGCGGTGCATTGGTCGTCAGGTAAACAAAGAACGGCTGGCTGTGATTCGCCTCGATGAACCGCATCGCGCCGTCGAACCAGATATCGGTGCAGTAGCCCGCGTATTTCTTCGGCGTCCCGTTGTGCCAGTAGGTGTCGTCGAAGTAGTCGTTGCCCCAATAGTCCGGCGTCTGGCCCACACCGCCGCCGCCATGGACCAGGACCTCCCGGAAGCCGCGGTCCTGCGGCCGGAAGGGATAATTGTCGCCGAGATGCCACTTGCCGAAGATCCCCGTGCGATAGCCTCCTGCCGCGAAAACATCGGCCATCGTCACCTCGTCCCGGCGCAGCAAAGACCGCCCCATCACCGTATGCCATACGCCCGTGCGGTTGCAGTAGCGCCCGGTCATCAGCGCGGCCCGCGTCGGCGAACACGTCGGCCCGACGTGGAAATCCGTCAGGCGAACGCTCTGCTCGTACAACGCATCGAGATTCGGCGTGCGAATAATCGGATTTCCGTGACAGCCCAAGTCGCCGTAGCCTTGATCGTCGGTGATCACCAGGACGACATTCGGCGGCCTCTCTCCACCGGCGGAAGACGCCATCGCCAGGCTTCGTCCGACACTGCCGCCCACTGCTCCATACACCGCGGCCGCACCGAGCGATCTGAGAAATTGCCTTCTTTCCACAGCAACCCTTTCCAATTTGTCAGGCGGAAACCGTTGGGCCCAGCGAATACTGCGTGTACCTGCCCAGGTCGATCTCCCGGATGAGATGGTTGACGTGTTCTACCTCGACCGCCTTGACCGACTCGACATCCTCTTCAATGGAACGATACTCGCCCAAGTACATCCAGTTAAAGCCCAGGTCCACCAGCCGGCCCATCGGCAGCTCGTTCTTGAGGACCAGGGCGCTGAGGACCTTGTTCTTCGCCTTGGCCAGCTCGCCCTCGGCAATTCCGTCGCGCATCAGGTCGCGGAAGATACCCTCCACAACCTCCCTCACCTTTCCTGCGTTGCGTGTGCCACAGCGGAGATAGCTGTAGAACAGGCCGGTTCCGTCCATCGGACCGAAGTGCATGGAGGCCTCCTCGGCCATGGCTTTGTCCACAAGCGCCCAGTAGAATCGTGAGCCGTAATCATCGCCGACGATCACGCTCAGCAGCGATGCCGCGAATCGCCGCGGGTCCTGTGAGGAGACACCCGTGTGGATCAAGCAGATGTGCTCTCGCTTGAGATTCGATTTTTCCGCCCGCGCCTCGCGCTTGGTGCCCTTGAAATGGCTCAGCGGACGCACCACATCGTGCGTCGGCCATCGACCTGATACCGCTTCGACCGCCGCGCAGAAGCGGTCCCAGTCGAAGCAGCCCGTGCAGGAGACGATCATGTTGTTCGGGGCATAGCGCCGCGAGAAGTATTCGCGCATCTGCCCGGCCGTCAGGCCGTCGATGCTCTCGACCGTACCGAGGACGCTATGACCGCACGGATGCGTCCCAAAATGCAGACTCCGGCACCGGTCAATGACATCGAACGTCGGCGTATCCTGGTACATCGCGATCTCTTCTTTGATGACATCTTTCTCAATGTCGAAGTCGCTGTCCCTCAGCGACGGCCGCATTAACTCGGCCCATAACTCCGTGATCTTGACCAGAAACTCCGGCAGCACGGCGGCATAGAAGACCGTCTGTTCCTCACTGGTGAAGGCGTTGAACTGGGCCCCCCGGTCGTCAAAGGCTTGATTGACTTGAAACGCATCGAACCGCTCCGTGCCCTTGAACAGCATGTGCTCGAGGAAGTGGGAAACGCCGTTGATCTCGGGCGTCTCGTCCCGGGCCCCCGTTCGGACGAAGTAGCCGATAGCCGCCGATTTGGCGTCCTGATTGATCTCGCCGATCAGAACGAGACCGTTTGATAATGTCTTCTGCTTGAACTGCATCGCTCTATCCGATACGAATCTCTTTGGGCCCGATGGTAACCACGGTAAAATCCTCGAAGGGATTGCCTCTCAGATACGCGAGCACCGATTCGGCCGTGGTCGCTTCGATCCTCTGCTTGATCTCGTCGAGCGTCCGGACCCGCCCGAGCATATAATAATCGCTGGCGATACCGCCGGCCCGGCTGCTGGAAGACTCACTCTGCAGGATCAGGGCGGACTTGAGACCGATCTTCGCCCGGGCCATCTCTTGCTCGTCGATCCCGTCGGCAAGGCGATTGAACTCGCCGACGATCACGTCGAACGTCTCCTGTGCCTTGTCCGGCGTCGTGCCGGC
>CBFDDG010000070.1:0-13397 GCA_965603505.1 uncultured Phycisphaerae bacterium
GCGCCCTTGATGGTGCAGGAGTGGGTCACGGGGAGCAACCCGTTCATTGTGCTCGGTCGCGTGTACACGAACCTCCGAGAAGGAGACTTCCGCGCCCAGGGGTCCTTTCCCCATGCCATCATCGCGGGCTCATTCTGGGCCTGTCTGGTTCCCTTCTTCATCGCCCTCGGTGTGACGGGACGCCGCAAGACCTTCTACTGGGTGGCGGTGGGCGCCTCGGTGGTAATCGTGTTTGCCTGCCATTCCAGTACGCCGGTCGGCGGACTCGGAGCGGTTCTGCTTCTTATGGCGTCGTACAAGTACCGCCATTACGGCCGATACATGTTCTACGCATTGTGTGGGATACTGGCGGGGCTTCATGTGGTCATGACCGGTCCTGTGTGGTCGCTTCTGTCGCGTATACGGATCGTGGGCGGGTCTACCGGGTGGCATCGGTACCATTTGATCGATGCGACGATCAAGCACTTCCGGGAATGGGTCTTGCTCGGCACCGTCAGCACGGCGCACTGGGGCTGGGGACTGTTCGATGTCACGAATCAGTATTGCCTGGAGGCCATATGGGGGGGGCTGCTAGGCCTCGTACTGTTTGTCGCCATGCTGGTGGTTGCCGTCAGGACGACGGCCAGGTACAGTCTGAAGAACATGCCGACCGATCAGAAGTGGCTTGCGTGGGGCCTGTGTACCTCCATTCTCACGCACTGTGTAATGTTCATCGGCGTGGGCTACTTCGGGCAGATTCTTATGCTGCTGTATTTGACCTTCGGATTTGTGGGGGCCGTTTATGAGTGGAATGCTCGACCTGTTGTATCGACGCCCGTGAGACGCCTGGTCGCGAATCGCGCAACGCTCGTAGCCGAACCTCGATCCGATGCAATCCGCTGACTTTGAACTGGATGTTGTCGTGGGCTGTTTCATGTTCATTCGAAGAGAAGCTCTCGACGAAGTTGGCTTGATGGATGAGCGATATCTCGTGTGTCCGGCAGAAATCGACTGGTGTGACTGATTCAGACAGGCAGGATTGAAGATCGTTTTCGCACATGGGTACAACGTGGGCCATTCAGGAGGCCAATGTGTGGTCTGCACGGTCCCCAGGAACGATGAGGCAACCAGGCCTCGGAACTTTCGCGCGTGTACGGGACAACTGAGGATGGTTTGGGTTGAATTCATGACGTCATCCCCATGCAGGAGGCTGTTTGGCTCTTGAAGCACGCCATTGAGCTTATCGCTGCTGTGCTCTTTGCGGGCATCCTGAAGATAATCCGGCCTCGTCCGAGACGCGTTGTTCTTTACTACCATGGGCTGAAGCAGAAGCAGCTTGCGGCGTTCGAACGGCAAATGGCGCATTTAGCTCGGAGATATACCGTCGTACCCGCCTCGCGAATCCAGGTCGCTCGGTCCGAACACGGCAAATCGCTGGTTGCTCTGACGTTCGATGATGGCTTGGCCAGTGTTCTGAACCACGCGGTGCCAATATTGAAACGATTCGCCCTGCCTGCAAGCATATGTGTCCCCACCGGCAACCTGGGCAGGCGACCTGCGTGGGAGATGGCGGATGACTGCCCTGATCGAGACGATTGCGTGATGACTACGCGGCAGGTAAAGGAACTGGACAAGAGCGGGTTCGAGCTGTTCTCGCATGGTGTCTCGCATGTCCCCCTGTCTCAGCTTCCAACCGACGAGATCGGCTCCGAGGTGACAGAATCGAAGAAACACCTGGAGCGGATTCTTGGACACGAGATTGCGGGTATCTCCTACCCCCATGGCGCCTATGACGGCAGGGTGATTCGGTTGGCAAGGGAAGCCGGCTATCACGTCGCGTTTACCACGCAGCCGCACCTCGTGGATGATAAAACGGAGACGCTCGAAATCGGCAGGACCTCTGTGTCCCCGGATGACGGTCTTCTCGTATTCAAACTGAAAGCGTGCGGGGCGTATCAAGCCTCGCTGTACTTAAGGATGTGCAAGCGTGTGGTTCTCGGACGGCATCGTCACGTGTAGAGGCTTCCGATCTGACGCTCACCAAAGACTGCAAAGGCCAGGAGACAATGTCTACTCAGCCGGCGGATAAAGCCCGAGTATCGGTGATTATTGTCAACTGGAACACACGGCAGATGCTGGAGGACTGCCTCAGCTCCGTGTTTGCCGAAACACAATCCATCGCCATGGAAGTGGTTGTCATCGACAACGGCTCGACCGATGGTTCCTGCCAGATGTGTAAGAGCCGGTTTCCGCAGGTCAAACTCATCGAGAACCCCGATAACATCGGATTTGCACGGGCGATGAATCAGGGGTTCGAGATGGCCACCGGGGAACATGTTTTGATGCTCAATAGTGACACCGTCGTGCTCGACAAGGCCATCGAAAAGTCGGTCGCTTTCGCCGACACCCGGCCTGATGTGGGTATCATTGGCTGCCGATTGCTGAATCCGGACAGGAGCTTTCAGGACAGTTGTTTCAGATTCCCGAGCCTCCTGGGACTGTTCCTTAGCGGAGCGTATCTATCGCAGTTCTTCAAGCACAGCTACGTGCTCAATTGGGATCGCTATGGATACCGGCAATGGAGTGACCCGCACGAAGTGGACTGTGTGATGGGCAGTTTTATGCTCATGAGGGCGTCTATGCTCGACGAGGTTGGGTTGCTGGACAACGACTACTTCATGTACGGCGAAGAAACGGACTTTGCTTTTCGTGCTCGCAAGGCTGGCTGGCAGACCCTGTACTACCCGGGTGCGGAGATCGTCCACGTGCGTGGCGGCAGCGGCAAGGACTGGGCCGGCCGCGCGTGGGCGCACCAGGCCTGCTGGCGGGGACAGCTCCTATTCCTCTGCAAACAGCGTGGCATGTTTGTCGGCTATTTGGGCAATGTCATCATCGCGTTCTTTCTCGTGCCTCGATTGATCGTGTGGTTTCTGGCGGACGCTCTAAGCTCCATCCGCAGCCGGACGCCTTTTCAGCCACGCCGGCTGCTGCGGGGTTGTTCCCTCTGGTTTCACGTGAAGGCTCTGTTTGGGCCGAGATTGCTCACGCGGCAATGGAGACGGAAATGATGCGCCTGGTGATATTGACGGGCGAGGACTACGAGCACTGCTACGTGGCGAATCAGTTCGCTGCCGCATTTCCACTTACTCGCATCATTGTGGATCGCGGAAGGTCCCGATCGAAGGTTGAACGTGTCCGGCGTCTGTTGCGACGGTATACCCTGCGCCAGTTGCTATCGCGCGGCATGGGTAGGCTTATGTCCCTTGTGTTGCGGGACCGACGGTCTCGTCGCCGAGCGATGTTCCATGTTCTCGGTCGAGAAAACTGCGAGCGACACCGGAATGAGGATATCATCACGTACGTACATGGGTTGAACGCTCCGGCCAGTTACGAAATCGTCCGGGACCTCAAACCCGACGTGATCCTCGTCTATGGGACGGGCATCGTTGGGGACAAGATACTATCCCTTGCCTCGCAACTGGCCCTTAACATGCATACGGGCATCTCTCCCTACTATCGAGGGGCCGGGTGCGCGTTTTGGCCCTTGTACAATGGAGAGCCGGAACGGTTGGGCGCTACGATTCACCGGTGCACTTCTGACATCGATGGTGGCATGATTTACAGAGTCGCCCAGGCGGCACTGGAGGAAGAGGATGATGTTTTCACGGTGTTCGCCCGTTGTGTGAAGGTAGGAGCAGAGTCGTACGTTGCTGTCGTACAGGCACTCTTGGACGGACGACTTGAAGGTCGACCCCAGCAGCTCGATTCAGGCCGGGAATATCGGGCGGCGGAGAAAGGGTGGCGACACGAACTGAGCATTCGGTGGAGAATTCGAAGGGGTCTCATCAGAGACTATGTCGTCCTCAGTAGAAACGGGATGCTGCACGCTGATCGAGAACAGCAGTCGGACAGTTCTGAGTAGGATTGCGTGTTGCCTGGAGCCAAGACTGTGCGCGGCGAGCAAGACAGACCGAGGATCTCTCGGCGGCGGTATTGGGATGCTTTGCAGTGTCGGCTGGCGGAAACACAAGGTAAGGACGACGCCGTCCTAAGGATCTTTCAATTGTGAATCTCAAGATTGCTGCAAACGGGGCATTGTCGCTGATTACCAGGCGTTATGCCGGACCGTTCTGGGTGCGCCGAAGACAGTTGTCCCGGACGCAATGGCTGGATCGACAGGGGCTCGACGAACTGCAATTGAAGCTGCTTCGCAAGTTACTGCGCCATTGCTATGCGACCATACCTTATTATCGGCACCGGATGGACGACTTGGGCCTCAAGGCCGAAAGCGTGGAGCGTCTGGAGGACGTCAACGTCCTTCCGATCCTGACGAAGCAGGACGTACTCGACGCCGGTGCGGAGATGGTCTCCTCCAAATACCCGAAACGGCTCCGACATACCGCTCACACGGGGGGCACAACGGGGACGCCGCTGGCCCTCGAGCGGGACTTGTTCTCGATTGGAAACGAGCATGCCTTTGTCCGAAGACAGTACGACTGGGCGGGCATCCGCATGTCGGACCGGTGCGCGTACCTCACCGGGCGGCTGGTGGCGGAGCCGGACCAGACGGATCATCTGTATGCCTATGACCCCTTCATGAAGGAGTTGGTCCTATCCACGTATCACCTGTCCTGTCAAACCGCCCGCGACTATGCGCAGGTGATGCAGGCATACAAAGTCAAGGCCCTGGTGGGCTACCCGTCGGCGGTTCACCTGCTTGCCCAAGTGTGCCGGGATTCCGGTCCGAGGCTGCGTCTGTCGGCCGTCCTGACGTCGTCGGAAGTCCTGACCGATTCCATGCGGGAGACGATTGAAGCCGCGTTCGGTTGCCGAGTCTTCGATTTCTATGGCAATGCCGAGCGCGTCTGCTACATCCACATGTGTGAGGCCGGAAGCTATCATATCATCCCCGAATATGGCCTGACGGAACTCGTGCCCGTTGATGACGGCGGGACGAATCGATGCAGGATTGTGGCTACCGGATTCTGGAGCCTGGCCATGCCTCTGATCCGGTACGATCCCGGGGACATCGTTGTCAAGGCAAACCGGTCGTGTACTTGTGGCCGGGCTTTTCCCGTCGTGGAGCAGATCGTGGGGCGCCAGACGGATGGCATCGCAACGCCTTCCGGCAGACGGTTCGGCGCGGCGATTCTTACGCATCTGCTGTACGGCACCCGCAACATCGTGGAGAGCCAGATCATCCAGGATGCCCTGGACCACGTCACGATTGAATATGTGCCCGATCGAGGCTTTTCCGATGATGATCTGCACGCCTTCAGAGGATTGATCGACAAGCACCTGCCGACCGAACTGACCGTCGAGTTCAAGAAGGTCGATGCCGTCGAGAGGACCACGAGCGGGAAAGTCAGGCCCGTTGTTTCCCGAATCGGCGCACCATCGAGCCAATAGCCTGTCCATCCTACGTTCCCGGATCCGTATATTGATGACGACGCCACAAAACATGCAAATCCTGTGCTTTGGCGGGCAGGATTGGTGGTACCACAACCGCGGCCACGTTGACATCCAACTGATGAGGAGGTACGCCAGGACGGGACGCGTGCTTTATGTCAACTCGATCGTCATGCAGCGCCCGAAGCTCAGCCAGGGCCGCCGCTTCGTGCAGAAACTGGTCCGCAAGGGCAGGAGCATCGTCAGGGGCCTGAGAAAGGTGGAGGACAATTTCTGGGTTTACAGCCCTGTGTCGTTGCCTCTTCATCACAGGGACTGGTCCCGCGCGTTGAATACGGCGGCAGTGAAAACGCAGGTCGTATGTGCAGAGAAACTCTTACGGCTGAAAAATCCCATCGTCTGGATTGTCTGTCCCGCTGCTTGTGACGTCGCGCTGAGACTGCGACATTCGAGGTTTGTGTACCTGAAGACCGATGCGTATGAGCTATACCCGAACGTGGAGACAGAGGTCGTCAGGGAGTATGACCGGAGGCTGAAGGAAACCGCAGATTTGACGTTGTTTGTCAGCAGGGAGTTGTATGAGCAGGAAGCAGCCGAATGCAGGCGGGCTTTCTTCCTGGATCACGGCGTTGACTACGATAGGTTCGCGGCACCGGCGACCGATGGCGAGATCGCCGCGGAGATGAAAGCGGTGAAGCGGCCCATCGTAGGGTACTTCGGCTCCCTCGACGGCCATACGGTGGACTACGGGTTGATCGACAGGCTCACGGACCTGCTGCCCGATATGTCCTTCGTGTTCATAGGAAAAGTGTATGGCGATGACCCGGCGTTCGCGTGCAAACGAAACGTCCGGATGCTTGGGCAGAAAGACTACGAACAGATTCCGCATTACGGCAGGCTCTTCGACGTGGCGATCATGCCGTGGAATCAGACCCTGTGGATCCAAAGGTGCAATCCGATCAAACTGAAGGAATACCTGGCTTTGGGCAAGCCCGTCGTGAGTACGCCCTTCAACGAGTTGCAGAGCTATCATGATGTGGTCTACACGGCCTTGACGGCCGAGGATTTTGCACAGCGCATTCGGGAGGCTTTGGCTGAGGACTGCCCGGAGAAAATCGCAGCCCGCAGAAAGAAGGTGGCGAAATGCACCTGGGACAACCGGGCTCAAACGGTCCTTGCCCAGTTGTTCGGGCACGAAACGCAGGGGCAGGGTGGCTGACATATGGGAGACCGACGGAGACTGCGTGTATGTCTGGTTGCCTCGGCAGGGGGGCATTTGAGCCAATTGCTCAAGGTGGTGCATGGGGTTGAAGGACACGAGACGTTTGTCGTCACCACTTCGCAGGCCGTCCAGGAAGGTCTCAAGCGGCTCGGCGACGTCCACGTGGTGGGGGAGTGCAACCGGCAGCACTGGCTGCGCGTCGCCGCCGTATTTTGGAGGTGCCTGAAGATCATCCGTCGGGAAAGGCCGGATGTGGTTCTGAGTACGGGGGCGGCCGCGGGGTGTATGTGCTGCTTTCTCGGAAAGCTCTTTGGCACCGCGGTCATCTGGGTGGACAGTATCACGAATGTGGACCGGATGTCGCTGTCCGGCCGAATGGTCCGGCCCATCGCCGACCTCTGCGTTGTGCAATGGCCGGAGCTGACGGACAAGCACCGGCACACAGAGTACGTGGGCAACATCATATGATTTTCCTTACGGTAGGAACGCAATTCCCTTTCGACCGGTTGGTCCGTGCGGTGGACGAGGCGCTGGGCAACGGCTTCACGGAAGATATCTTCGCGCAGATTGGGGATAGTTCGTATGCACCGCGGAACTTCCGGGCCGTCGCATCGCTGGATAAGCACGAGTTCGATGACTGCTTTCACGGGGCCTCGGGAATCATCGGGCATGCGGGGATGGGGACCATCTGCCTGGCGCTCGAGCAGAGCAAGCCGCTCCTTGTGCTGCCGAGGCGAAAGAAATTCGGAGAGGTTGTGAACGACCACCAGGTGGCCATCGCCCGCAAGTTTGACCAGCTCGGTCACGTACTCGCGGCGTACGAAGCCGAGGAACTCGCCGATAAGATGGGGCTTCTCAAGACGTTTGTGCCGCAACCTCGTCAGGCGTCACCCGATGTGGTCGCCCGCCGGATTGCCGATTTCCTGGATGAACTGGCGGCGGGGGACTGACAGAATGACCGCTCGCAGAATCGTGGCAGGAATGCTCGTCGCGCTGTTGGCTGCATCGATGTTCTTGAACGTCGTCTTGCTTCAGCGGTTCGTTCGTTGCTACCGAGCGCTCCATATGCTCTGCCTGGATCCGACCGGTGCGAGTGCATTTTCGGTCGGAACAACACCCGACGAAGATGGCGGCGGCGAGCCCCTCGTGATTTTGCTTGGGGACTCCCGAATCGCGCAGTGGTCGCCCTTGCCTGCCGTCGCGGATTGCCGGGTGATCGATCGTGGCATCAGCGGTCAGACGACCGCGCTGACGTTGTTGCGATTGGAAAGAGATGTGCTGACACCTCGTCCTCGTGTAGTTGTGGTCCAGATTGGGATTAACGACTTGAAGCTTATCGGGCTGTTTCCTGAACGGAAACGCTTCATCGTGGAGTCCTGTTGGCGCAACATTCAGGAACTCGTGGATCGCATGACCGCGGCGAATATCGACGTTGTCCTGCTGACGGTGTTCCCACCGGGGCCCGTCGGTCTGCTCCGGACACCCGTATGGTCCGATGACATTGTCCGTTGCACCGACGAGATCAACAACCGGATGCTGAGATTGAACGAGTCCCGCCTGACGGTGGTGGATTGCGATTCGATTCTGATGTTAGCCGACGGCCTCAGACGAGAGTATGCGCGAGATACGCTTCATCTCACGCCATCGGCCTACAAGGCTCTGAACCGTCACCTGGAGCCCATCCTGCAACAACTCGTATGCGATTATAAGACCGAGTAAAGTATGCTTTTTAACAGCGCCATTTTTGCAGTTTTCTTCGTTGTCGTCTTCAGCCTCTACTGGCTGCTGCGCCGATCCCACCGGGCTCAGAACGTGCTTCTTCTCGGCGCGAGCTATTTCTTCTATGGCTGGTGGGACGTGCGTTTCCTCGTCCTCATCATCATCTCGACCGTCCTGGATTACTCCTGTGCGTGGTCGATGCAGAAGGGCCGGATGTCTCTGGCACAGCGGCTGCGAGCCTCGGCCTATCTCATCGTGGCGGCGCTCGTATTCCTGGGGGTCAACTTCCGTGCTTTCGATATGGGCATCGTCGGGCGCCGGCCGACCGTGGTGGCTGACTGGGGTCACCTTCTTACGACGACACCGATGTATTGGTGGATCATTCTCGGCGTGACACTCGCGGTCATCGCCTTCAACGCCATTTATCCTGCTCTGATGCATCTCCGCGAGGCGCATCGAAGGCGGCTCTTTCTCGTTCTGAGCGTCGCGACCAATCTAACCATATTGGGCTTCTTCAAATACTTCAATTTCTTTGTGGACACATTCGAAACGGCCCTGGCATCGACCTTCGGCATCACGACGGGCGGTTGGACGCTCCATATCATTCTGCCCGTCGGAATCTCATTCTACATCTTCCAGACGATGAGCTACACGATCGACGCATACCGGGGCAAGGTGGAGGCGAGCCGGTCGCTCATCGAGGTTGCGACGTACGTGTCCTTCTTCCCGCAACTGGTCGCCGGTCCGATCGAGCGGGCCAGCCATCTCTTGCCGCAGTTCCGAAGACCGCGCAGGGTTGACCGGGCGGATTTCCGCCACGGACTGTGGCTCATCGTATGGGGTCTTTTTCAAAAGATGGTCGTGGCCGACAACATGGCGCGGCTGGTGGATACGACGTTTGCGCCGTTTACGGCTGCGGGCCCAACGCCGGCGGTGCCGGAGGACGGACTCCGGCTGCTCGTCGTTATCTATGCTTTCGCCATCCAGATCTATTGCGACTTCGCCGGTTATACGGATATCGCGCGGGGGACCGCCCGGCTCCTGGGTTTTGAGATCATGCTGAATTTCAACCTGCCGTATCTGGCGAAGGACCCGTCTGATTTCTGGCGGCGCTGGCACATCAGCCTTTCCACGTGGCTGCGCGACTATCTGTATATTCCGCTCGGTGGCAATCGCCGCGGCACCCTGCAGACGTACCGGAACCTCATGCTGACGATGCTGCTTGGGGGGCTGTGGCACGGAGCGGCCTGGACGTTCGTTCTTTGGGGGGGCTTCCACGGGTTCATCCTTGTTGTCTATCGTGGCTTATCAGCGAGCAAGGAGAGGTGGGCACTCACGTGGAAGGAGATTGGCCGTCGTGTCGGATTTCTACGGACGCGCGTCGCGACTGAGCCGGAGTCTGCTGAGCCCCTTGAGGTAGCCCCAGTTCCGTCGAAGCAGAAGGAGAAATGGGCGTCGATCTGGAGGCCGATCAACAACGGGGGCAGGTTCTTCAGAACCGCTGCGCTAAGAGACCCGCAGTCCGGGCAGCCTTTGGAGTCCGCGGACCGCGTGGCCGAGTGGGAAGACCGGAACATCTATTTGAACTCAGGGATGACGATCGTCCGGATTCTGGTCATGTTTCATCTGGTGTGCCTTGGCTGGCTGCTCTTTCGGGCTCAGAACCTGGCCACGGTCGGCATCTTCCTGCAGTCGATTCTCTTTCATCCTCACTGGTCGCCCGGGGCGGCCGATGCATTGCGGCGCCTGGTTTTCTACGGGTGGTTCCTTGTTGCCTTCGATCTGCTGCGAGGCTGGAAGGGAACGTTGACGCCGTTTGAGAACTGGCCCTGGTTCGCCCGGCTGAACATCTGGGTGTTCGTCATCATGTCTCTGCTGGCGTTGGGCGCCAGGGCGGGACACGAGTTCATTTATTTCGCGTTTTGACAGGACCGGCATTACCGGCTTGAGGATATGAGCTTGAAACGATTCAATTGGATCCTGGTGGGCAAAATCGTGCTCGGAGGCATCTACTTCCTTGCGATCGGGGAGATCTTCATGCGTGTCTTCGCTCCCCAGCCCATGCTTCCCCGCTATGTGTGTGCGACGAGCTATGGCATCCGGGGGAACACGCCGAGCCGGAACTACTGGCATAAGACGCCCGAATACCGGATAAAGATCCACACCAACTCGAAGGGTCTCCGCGCCGACAGGGAAATGCCCTATGAGAAGCCCCCGGGTATGCGGCGAATCCTGCTGCTGGGCGACTCATTCGGCATAGGCTACGGCGTGAACCTGGAGGATATGTTCCTCAGCCGCCTCGTGGCGTCCCTCGGTGCGGCCGGCGCGCGGTGTGAGGGTGTGAACCTGTCCGTTTCGGGGTATGGGACGGCCGAAGAATTGGTGGCTCTCGAGGAAGAGGGTTTCCGATACGAGCCGGACCTCGTGATTATCGCTTGGCACAGCACCGACTACGAGGACAATACAAGATCCGATCTGTATGCCCTGGAGGACGGACGACTGGTCCGAAAAAATGAGGCTTATCTTCCGGCCGTGAAGAGTCGCGAGCTGTTCTTCCGATTGGCCGCATTCCGCTGGTTGGCCGTGCATTCTCATTTGTATTGCTGCCTCAGGGAGAAGGCCGCGGTCTTTGTGAAGACTCAACTCATGCCGGCGACGCGCCGCCTGCGCACCGTACGCGCGGCGGCACCTCAGGCCGATGATGAGCAGAGCAAGCAGAGAGGCGACTATCGCAATAGGCTGGCCATTGCCCTCTTGACGGAGATTCAACGCCAGTGCCGAGAGCACGGGGCCGAGCTGCTGATCCTCGATATCCCCTCTCGGAAGAGCAGAACAGAGTTCTATTCAACGTTTCATGCGGACCAATTGGACGATCCGACGCAGTTTCACATATACAATCCAATTGCAGACTTCAGGCAGTACCATGGGAAGAAACTCTACTGGGAGAAGGCTCACGGGCATTTCACGCCCCTGGGCTGCAGAATCGTGGGCGAGGGCCTGGCGAGGATGGCACTGGAATTGGGGCTTCTGGGGCACGATTTTCGGAAAGCGGAGCGATGAACTGGCCGAAAGAACCGATGGGACGATTCTGTCGCCGATGGCAGTGGCACAGGTTTTTCCCGGACGGAATTGGCTGGAATTCGGACCATCGCTGTGTTAGAATACGGGGCACAGATCGGTAAGGTATTCTGCTGCGTAGCAGAAACATCTTTGGGGACGGATAACCACGAGGCAGGGAAGGCATGGGCGTTGATGAAGACCGTGTGCGCGCCAAGTGCTTTATTGGCAGGGATATACGATAGGAATCCGGTAGACGGGAACGGATGATACAGAAGGATTCATTGAAGAAACTCGATATCCGGACGGTGGTGCTGGTCGGAGGCCAGGATTTCGGACGTAGCCCGCTGGCGGCCCACTTGCCGGTCGCTCTCTGGCCGATTGCCGACAAGCCGGTCCTCCAGCGGCTGCTGGATCATCTGGCCGATGAGGGGATTGAGAGTGCGACGGTGTGTTGCGCGAAGGATGTGTCGGCCGCTGTGGAGAGAGTATGCACAGAAAGTCGTTTGAGTGTGACCCTTGTGACGGAGGAGCAGATCAGCGGAACGGCTGGTTGTGTCCGGGATGCGGTTGCATCCGACCCGGGAGAACTTCTGCTGCTTTTCTCCGCCGGCATAGCGGCCCCGCCTCCGATACAGGGCCTGATCGAGGCACACCGGGCCGGCGGCGCCGAGTTGACCATGGTGTTCAATCCGGGAGGCGAGAACGGCTCGGAGTATGGTGCTCCGGCCGAGATTTACGTATGTCAGCCGAGCATATTGAGCCATATTCCCGCCGGTGGCTACTCGGACATCAAGGAAGGGGTGATTCCCTCTGTCCTGCAAACAGGTCGGGTCCATCCGATGGCCCTGCCGCAGGAGGTCGGGAATTTCCGGGATCGCAACGGGTATCTCCGTGCGCTGCATGTCTTCCTGCGGAACAAGGTTTGTAGCAGCGGCGACAGCCATATCCCGGAGCATTCCGAAGAGACGCTGGTGCTCAAGGGAACCGATGTATTCGTGCACCCTGCGGCCCGGATTTGTGGGCCTGTGGTGATCGGAAAACAGGCACAGGTTTTGGAGGGCGCTGTCGTGATCGGCCCTGCAATGATCGGACAGAATGCCGTGTTGGGCGAGGGCAGTGTGATCGTCAGGAGTGCCCTTTGGGCTGGGGCGGCGGCCGGTGCGCGTTGCGAGGTTCGCGAATCGATCGTGGGCTGTAGCGTGGCCGTTCCCGCCGGAGCGGAGGTGGTCGAGCGGGCTCTGTCAGCCGATGTTTCGGACCGCGGCAGGGAGAAACTCTGGACGCGGCACGTGCGAGGCGGCATCAGCAGAATTGGCACGTCTCTGCGATCGTCCTTCGACCGGATCGAGGAACGGTTGCCCGGATGGGTGCCGTTTTCACCGAAGCAGCTTGCGTGTGGATGTGGGGGTATCATTGTCCTTCTTGCCTTTCTCTGGTCCTACGGGCCGACGCTCATCGACCTGATGACTGTGTGGAAGAGAAGTGACGAGTACTCATCCGGACTTCTCGTTCCGTTTCTGGCGGTATACGTGATCTGGTCGCGCCGTGAGGACCTTGCGCCGGTGCCGGTTCGTCCGGCGATCCTCTGGGGCGCGGGGCTCTTTCTCTTCGCGCAGGCGGTCAGGGGGACAGGCCTGTACCTCATGTTTCACTCCGCCGAACGGCTTTCCTTGATCCTGTCGCTGGTGGCCCTCGTGCTGTTGCTCACCGGCTGGAGATATCTGGGAAAGCTAGCGTCGGTGCTCGTGTTCCTGTGCCTGATGTTTCCCTGGCCGCGCCGCGTTCAGGCGGCGGTGGCTCTGCCGCTGCAGAGCTGGGCCACGACCTCGGCGGTCTTCTGCCTTGAACTGGTTGGATACGAGGTTCTGCGCGACGGCAATGTCATTCACATCGGGGATTCCAGCGTGGCGGTGGCCGAAGCGTGCAACGGCCTGAGGATGGTGACCGCGTTCTTCGTAATCAACGCATTGGTAGTGCTCCTGGTCAGGCGCGCCTGGTGGGAGAAACT
>CBFDDG010000071.1:0-13313 GCA_965603505.1 uncultured Phycisphaerae bacterium
GGCTCCACCGCCGGCTGACGCTGCGGCGCAGCAGGGGGCTTCTTGTTCTTCTCGGACGAGCCGGCGGTGCGATTCGGCTCCACCACCGGCTGATGTTGCGGCATCTCAGCAGGAGGCTTCTCTCTCTTCGCGGCCGGGACGGGGGTGCGATTCGGTTCCACAACCGGCGGCGTCTGAGGTTTCGGCGTCTGGACTTCGGCAGCCGCTTCTTCCTGCGTGGGAGGTGGCCCATCAACGGCGGCATTCGGCTCGGGAGTCGGTACCGTCTTGGGCTTGGGTGCTTGCGCCGCCGTAACCTTGTCCTCGTCGGAGGGACCGGCGTGATTGACAACGACGTCAGGTTTCGCCACGACCGGCGCGGGAGCAGGTAAGGGCGCGATTTCCGGGCGAATCCCGCCGGGTCCGCTCGCGCGGCTGTCACGGATTGCGAGACTGTGAAATCCGCCGGCCGCCGCCGCGACGAAATACCCCTCCGATGGCACATCGCACTGCGCGTCGGTGTTCGCCCCCCAGGCCACAAGGCGCCCGTCTCGTCGCAGCGCAAGGTTGTGAAGTGAGCCTGCCGAGATGGATACGAAATCCGCTCCTTCAGGGGCGTCGCACTGGCCCTCGCTGTTGCGGCCCCACGCGGCGAGCGTGCCGTCGGATCGCAAAGCGATACTGTGCATGGAGCCGGCCGCTATGCGAACAAAATCACGGCCGGGCGGGACGTCGCACTGACCGTCGCCGCTGGCGCCCCAGGCGACAATCGACCGATCCGTCTTGAGAGCCAGACTGTGATAGTGACCTGCGGAAATCTCGGCATAATTCTTGCCGGGCGGGACGTCGCACTGCCTGTGACCGTTCCAGCCCCAGGCCGCCAGCGAGCCATCCGACCGAATGGCCAGGCTGTGCCAGTTCCCGGTGGCAATCGCCAGGAACCTGCCGCCGCTCGGCACGCTGCACTGCCCCCGCGAGTTGTCGCCCCAGGCCACGACCGAGCCGTCGGATTTCAGGGCGAGGCTGTGGTACTGCCCTGCGGCGACGACGACGAAATCCCTCCCTCGCGGCACGTTGCACTGCCCGTACGTGTCCTCGCCCCAGGCCACGAGCGTGCCGTCGGCGGCAATCGCCAGGCTGTGGTACCCGCCAGCACATACGGCCATATACTCCTCGCCCGGCACAACGCGGGACTGCCCGAAGGAGTTGCCCCAGGCGACCACCGAGCCCGGCTGAGCCCAGCACAGTCGCGCCGGCGCAAGCGCAATCAGACACAGCACGAAAGATCTCCTGGATAAGCCGGCAGGTCGATTCCTGCCGCGATGACATGACACGGACAATCCGTTGCACATACTTGTCTCCTCCGATCCTTGATGCCACGAATCCGCATATCTCTTCGGACGTGGCCGGGCACTCCTTAACTGCCCGTCTTTTCACCATCCTGCCCAATGACAATCCATTCGCCGGCCGTATCGGATTGGCGAATTCCTACCGCGCCATTGTACAGGCTCAGCCCGATAAGACAAGAGCCAGGAACCGTGAATCCCTTCGGAAGCCGGATTCGGCGGCACGATGACCCAAGCCTCATTCATGGTGAGGCCGACCGCCGGCGCAGCGGGATCTTGAGATAGTCTCAGGCCCTATTGCCGAAGGGCTCGACCCGCAAAAGGCTTGAGGCTGCAACGCCAACCATTGCAGTCCCAGGTACTTGCGCTCTCGGAAACCGAAGGGCAGACTACTTGGCTACAGTAATCGTCGTCCCGTCGCTGTCATCATCGGGATCATCGTTACTACCACTGTCGTAAGTAAGCGCGCTGTGCGTCACATCTGTGGTCGTGAATGTCACGTTGCTTCCGCTCTTCATGTTGTTGCTGCTGAGAGTTACCCTACCGTCGGTGCCCGTGATACCTGTACTGGTGCCGCCTGCCGGGTCACCCCACGCACCGGTCACCGTCGCTCCGAACACGGCATCTCCATTGAAATCAGCAATTGTGATCGTCACCAGCGCCGCCCATTGGCCGCTACTACCCCGCAGGTTCACCACGCCATCAAGATCCGCGACGTGCATCGTTCCGGCCTCGGTCTGTACTGTGATGTTCACCTGGTCGGTATCCGTCAAGCCCTCATTATCCGTGACCTTTAACGTGACTGTGTGCGTTCCAACAGCGAAATCATATGACGTAGTGACTCCTGTGCGGTCGGCAGAGCCATCTCCGTCGATATCCCATTCGTAGGACACGATTGTGATTGTCCCGTCCGGATCCGACGAGGCAGAGCCATTGAGAGTCACGGTCTCGCCATCACCCTCCGCGTCTGTGACGATCTGGTCCACACCCGCATTGGCAATGGGCGGCTGGTTGGCGGCCGGAGTCTGGACTGTGATAGTTACCTGGTCGGTGGCACTGGCGCCTTCATTGTCAGTCACCTTCAGTGTGACAGTATGTACACCGACACCAAATGGCAATGTCACGATTGCACCCTGTGCGTCTATGCTTCCATTGCTGTCAACGTCCCATTCGTATGAATCGATTGTTCCATCCGGATCAGACGAGGCGGACCCATCCAGCGCGACGCTGACAACATCCTCCGGCGTCTCAACATTGAAACTCTGGTCCGCGCCAGCGTTAGCGATGGGGGCCTGATTGCCTGACGCGAGAGGCACCACCACATCCGGAATTCGCTCATCAGAGCTGACAAGGTACATGCAGTCTACGTACAGTGTGTCGCAGGTCCCGCTGCCCTTGACGTGATCCGTGTTCTTCACTTTGACCCAAACTGTCCCACTGATAATCCCCGGCTCTGCAAAGGTGACGATGTCTTCAGTGTTAGTGTTGTCATCGGAAACCTTCGCAATGCTCATGAGGAACGCATAGCTTGAACCATCTGTTGAATATGACAGTTCAAAGACGTCGCTGAGATCGTAATCTGAGCGGTAGGCTTCAATCCGAAACTGCTGATTGGCCCCGGCCGGCACATTATCGAATCGCCAGATGTGTTCCAGTATGCCATAGCCGTTCTTATTCGGAACGTTCAATACTTCACTGAGTTCCTCGTAAACGTCCTCCCTATGTTCCGTTCCGTCGATATCACCGACAACAGCGCCATCGATCGGCGTCTCTCCTATGGCCTTCCGGATGGCAAGCTCTTCCTTCGTTCTGAAGGTCCACACGGGACCTTGCGTGATGTGCTCAGCATCATACACCTCGTCCACTCGCCACACATACTGCGTGTTATAGTTGAGCCCATCAGTGTAGCCAGACAGCTCTTTCACGGTACACGAAGAGAGATCCGTGCTCTTTACCGGGGCCGCGGGCAGTCCGTCGGCAACTGCAGCAAAATACACATTGTGAGTCGCTCCGTTCCCCCCCGTCCAAGTCAGTACGGGCGTGGTGGAAATACCGCTCGTTCCATCAGCCGGCATCGGATTTGTTGCCGCCGGATAGGCGGATACATTGTACTCCGTTGTGTACGCGTTATAGTCGTAGCTACCGCCGTCGACTGTGAATAACACAAAAGTCTGAAAAGAATCACCTGGATTGCCTGCGTTGCCTACGTCGATCTGCGTGGCTCCCCCAGAGCTGTATGTGCGGTAGTAATGCGTGTGGCCGCAGATATAAGGGGCACCATACTGTCCAAGGAGGGCCCAAAAGGCATCCCTTTCGGGTACGTTGGAATCCAGACTGTCGCCCACGTGCCGGGTTTCGGGGTAGGCCGGTTCGTGACCCACGACGAACAGGGCGACATTGTCCGGAGCATTCATAAGCTGATCTTCCAGCCACGCAAGAGTGTCGGGGCATACGCGGCCTGTGCTACAATCATGCACACCTGCAGGGCAAATGTATTCATTGAGAAAGATAAGACGTGCCTCCGGGGTACCCTCTGGGTAGTCCACAACATAATGACTCATACCCAGATCACTGAGGTCGTGGTTGCCCGGGGCCTCGTACCACAACTTGATATCAGAGTGCGCTTGAATGTCCGCGTTGGTGATGTCGGTATAATCGTAGTCACCCGGAACTACATGGAAAGCGGGCTCACTTCCTACGATCTCATTCATCTGTTGGAGCATCCATATGAACCGTGCTTCATTAGCCGCGTCGTATGGCCGGTTATCAGCCCAAGCGACGAATTTGAAGGCCCCCTGGGTCACACCGGATACCAGAAGCACCAGACAAAGCATAAGTAGTTGACTTTTGCGTCTCATGCGATCCTCCTTTGGATCTGCGGCAGGCTACCTTCCCGCCTAAGTCCGTCGCACCGAGGTTCTCCCCTCGGATGCATTCCCCATACCTTCGAGCCAATTCACGGCTGATCACATCCATTCGCTGTTGTCGGGATGGGACTATACCACAAATCGTGCCGTACCGCAAGCCCTTGGGTGGATTTCTTCCCACTTGCCGGGGCCTTCTTCGGACGGGAAACAGCCGTACGGCTGCTCCTTCGAGAGGACATACATTACCCTCCGCCATCGGCCTCAATCACGCCTGCACAGAGGATATGGCAGCGCAGGCATTCGTCATGATGCGCCGGCTTATCGCCCATGGCGTTTCAACACGAATCGTTGGCGTGCGCCGGTCCGCCCATGGACCTTGGCGGAGTCTCACAGCGTGGATTTCTGGTGCCGGTGCGCGACCTTGCGAAAGAAATGCGCGACGCGGGACGATCCATGGGGTTTGTGCCGGCGGCTCTCCACGGCGTGCAGGATGCCGAGAACGATCAGGAGCACCAGCGCAGCCCACAATGCATCCGGAGCCATCGGTTGAGCTAATGTGCGAAAGAATACACTCATTGGGATTGCCTCCCAGTCCAAGTATATCTCAGATCCTCTCGGGCTCCCCGACGCGCTGCATCGCGTTGGGAAGCGCCTCTCCTGTATAGAATAGACGTTCTCGCCCGGCAAGTCAAGAGAAATGGCCTGGAAACCACGAGTTCACCCGCCCGCGACGATAGAGCCCGGTTCGCCAAGGCCAGCATGACAAAGCCAACAGCGGCGGCCGCCTCGGCCTCTTCGATTGTGGGTCGGCTTGTGAGGTGTTAAGATACCGCCGTGGTTGTGGATCGCCCAATGTGGAACGGTAAAAGGGGATCATCGTGAAGGCAAATTGGCCATACAGGGCTCCACGCGTCCATCGTAAGCGTCACAAACCGTTGAGGGCCTTCAGAAGGGAGTTGTGCCGGTGGAACTGAGCCCTCTCGATTATCTCGTGTTTACCCTCTACATGCTCGTCGTGGTGACCATCGGGTTCTGGGTGGCGCGTCGAGAAAAAACTTCGTCACAATCGTACTTCCTGGCCGGCAGGCGACTCCCATGGTTCGCCATCGGGGCCTCCCTGATCGCCTCCAGTATCTCGACGGAGCAATTCATCGGCGAGGTCGGGTTCGCTTATCGCTACGGGCTGGCGGTGGCGAACTGGGAATGGGGCGTCTTCCCCGCCATGACCGTGATGATCCTGTTCTTCGTCCCCTTCTACGTCCGGCGGCAGATCAGCACGATGCCCGAATGGCTGGAACACCGCTTCGGCCCATCCAGCCGATTCACCTTCGCCATCATCACCTTGCTGTCGTATACCTTCATCAATCTGGCGGGGGTCCTCTTTGCGGGCGGTCTCGCCCTGCACACAATCTTCGGCGTCAACCTCTGGTATGCCATCATCGCCCTGGCCATCGTGGCGGGCGCCTACACGGTGGCAGGCGGCTTGGCCTCGGTCGTCTGGACCGACGTGCTCCAGGCGACTCTGCTGCTCGGCGCGGGCCTGCTCGTGTTCCTGCTGGGCCTGCACGAGGTGGGCGGATGGGAAGCGATGCGCGGCACGGGGGACCGGGCCCACCTGATGCTGTCCGCGAACCATCCCGTGCTCCCGTGGACCGGCATCCTCGTGGGGATGGCCTCCACCAATTTGTGGTACTACGGGACGAACCAGTACATCAACCAGAGGGTCCTGGGGGCCCGGACTGAATGGCACGCCCGCGCGGGCATCATCTTCGCCGGCTTCCTCGGAATCTTCCTGACCCTGGCCGTCTGCTTCCCGGGCCTGATCGCCTACCGGCTGTTCCCGAATCTGGCGAATCCCGACCAGGCGTATCCGAAGGTCGTCAGCCACCTGGTGGGCCCGTTGGGGTATGGGCTCCGCGGGCTGATCTTCGCCGGACTGATCGGGGCCATCATGTCCACGATTGACTCGTTGGCGAACTCGTGCTCGACGATCCTCACCATCGATTTCTACAAGCGTCTCTGGAAACCGTCCGCAGGCGACCGGGAGATGGTCACGGTCGGCCGGCTCACCGCCGTGGCTGTTCTCGCGATCGGCGTGCTCTGGACTCCGGTCGTGGGCCGGTGGGAAACCCTGTTCGGCTACTTCCAGGAATGCTGGTTTTTCATGGCCGTGCCGATTGTCGTGGTCTTCGTCTCCGCGCTCCTGTGGCCCCGCTCGAACAATTTCTCCGCCACCGCCACGCTGCTGTTGTGCATACCCATGGCGCTTCTTCCGGCCGTGCTGAAGGTGCTATCCTGGGAGATCAACTCCTTTAACCTGGCGGGAATCCTCCTCGCCCCGGTGATTGCTTTTCACATCGTAACATCCTACTGCCGGCCCGCCCTGCCGGCCGAGGTCGTCGACCGCTGGATTTGGAAGCCGTCGATGCTCTTCCTGCTCGAATCCGACAAAGCGGGCCGACATCCGTGGTACAAGAACCTCGTCTTGTGGTGGAGCGTGGTAGCTGCCGCTTACATCGTTCTCTACATGATATTCTGGTAGAGAGAGTGTCGGAGCCGGACAGGGGTTCTTTGCCTTGCCTGTGCGGCTCGGCAATAAACACACGAAATCGGAGGCCGTCCCTGGGGGGCATTCCTGCCGCCGCGCCGCCCTTGCTCCCGGCACACGTTTATGGTATAATATCGCTCGTGATTGGCGCCCATCGGCACGATCCATACCGGGACCACGGCATAGTTGAGTTCCCAAACGTGATGCATCATGTTTGGTGAGGCTTGGGTCCCGACTGCACTTGGAGGAGAGTTATGAGAAGCAGAGTCCTGTTCGTATCGATATTCTTATCGGTCGTGCTGCATTCGGCGCAGGCCGAATCCCCCGTCGTGTTTGCGGACGCCAATCTGAAGGCCGCCGTCGAAGCTGCACTGTGGGTCTCGGACCCTACGCCCACAGACATGCTGGCCCTGGACTACCTCAGCGCCTACTCGCAGGGAATCACGAGTCTGTCGGGCCTGGAATACGCCGAAAATGTGAATGCGCTGCATCTGAGTCACAATCGGATCAGCAGCCTGTCGGCCCTGTCGGGAATGAGCAATCTTGAGACGCTGGCCCTGAACACGAACGAGGTCAGCGATCTGTCGCCCCTGTCGGGGCTCGATCATCTGACGAGCCTGAATCTGCATGACAATCAGATCAGTGACGTCTCACCGCTGAGCGGATTGAGCAATCTGGAGGAGCTGATTCTTCGCATCAATTTCATCAGTGACATCTCGGCCCTGTCCGGCTTGACCAATCTGGATTCACTCACTCTCGACAGCAATAAGATCGGCAGCATTTCAGCGCTGAGCGGCATGAGCAAGCTTCGGTTCCTCCGTATCGGCTCCAACGAGATCAGCGATCTATCGCCTCTTTCCGGCATGAGCGATCTCGAGTACCTGGATGCTCACAAAAACGAGATCAGCAACCTTTCGGCCCTGGGGAGCCTGAGCAACCTGGACACCCTTGTCCTTTCGGACAATCAGATCAGCGATATCTCTCCGATAGGTGATTTTCTCTCCCTGTCCCGTCTGGATTTGAGGGACAATCCGCTGAACCAGGAGGCCTATGACATCTACCTGCCGCAGATCGCGGTGAACAACCCGGGCATCTACCTGAAGTACGATCCACCGGTCGTTGGACAGCGGCGCTTGTCGACCTCCTCCGGCGCCGGCGGCTCGGTCGTGAGCCCCGGCGAAGGAGAGTTCACGTACGCTGACGACGAGTCCGTTCGCCTTGAGGCCATCGCCGAGGCGGGCTTCGTCTTCGTTGGCTGGTCCGGCACGCTCTCCGGCACGCAAAACCCTCTGTTCATCACGATGGACGGGGACTACGAGATGCGGGCGGACTTCCGTAGCGTGGTGCAGGAACTCCACGTGGACGATGACGCGCCCGGCGATCCCTGGCCCCGCGACGCCACCTTGAGCGACCCGGATGAAGACGGCACCGCCGCCCATCCGTTCGACCGCATTCAGGAGGCCATCGAGGTTGCGTCTGAAGGCGCTTCGATCGTCGTTCAGACCGGCACATACCAAGAGAATATCGATCTGCTCGGCAAGAATCTCACGCTGCTGGGCGTGGACCCGGCGACAACGACGGCAGCCCCATTCCCGGTGATTGAAGCCGCCCGGATGGGACCGGTCGTAACCTTCAGCAGCGGTGAGGGGCCGGACTGCCTGCTGATGGGCTTTGTCATCACACGAGGCCAAGGCCAGCCGACCGGGGCGATCCTCTGCGAAGGGGCCAGTCCGACCATCGCCAACTGCCTGATCGTCGGCAACCGGTCAACCGATCCGAACGGGGCCGCGGTATACTGCAGGAACAGCGGCGCCATTCTGACCAACTGCACCATCACCGACAACTACGCCGGAACACAGGGCGCCGCACTCGCCCTGATCGATAGTGACGTAACAGTAGCCAACTCGATTCTCTGGGGCAACACGCCCAGCGACATCCATTCCGATGGCAACAGTGTCCCTTCAATCACCTATAGCGACATCGGCGGTTGGTGGCTGGATTCCGGCAATCTCAACACCGATCCGCTCTTTGCCCTGCGCGGTTTCTGGATGAACCCGGATGACCCCAACGAAGTGCTCGGGCCCGACGCCCCCGGGGCAACCTGGATTGATGGGGATTATCACCTGCAATCCCAAGCCGGCCAGTGGAGTCCGAAGGCGCAAGACTGGGTCGAGGATCACGTGACCAGCCCCTGCATCGACGCCGGTCTTCCCACCAATCCGTTGGGGTCTGAGCCGGCCCCCAACGGCGACCGCATCAACATGGGCGCCTACGGCGGCACTACCCAGGCCAGCAAGAGCCATCTCAAGATGGGCTCTCCGTGACATCATCGCGGCAGCCGGCAGTCCGTCTTTCTACGACCTCCACACAGAGATGTCGTTCATCGATGATGTCTCCCTGTTGGATCATGGTATCGACGTCATGGACACCCGGCGTCGAGTTTTACTGCACGCGTCCGAAATCGCACTTGACATTTGGCGGAGGACATGTATTATAAAACGTACGCCTGATGTATCTGCCGTGACAAGATGATGTGGTATCCCGCCACCCGATGGTAGAGGAGGAGGCAGAAGCTATGCGGTTCTCGCTGATGTTGTTGCCGCTGTTGTGCGGTCTCGCATGGGCCGGTGACGCGGTTTATTTCCCCGATCCGAACCTGAAAATCGCTGTGGAGGATGCGCTTTGGGTCGTAGACCCTACTCCGGCGGACATGTTTGCCCTGACGAGCTTGACATACACCGGCACATGGGACCTGGAGCACGCCATTGTGAGTCTGACGGGACTCGAGTACGCCACGAATCTCCAGTCGCTGACCCTTGGATACCATCTCATCGGTAACCTCTCTCCGTTGTCCGGCCTGATGAACCTGCACACACTGATTCTCTCGGACAGTCAAATTGGTGACATCTCTGTCATATCCGGACTGAGCAGCCTGCGGACCCTGGACCTTGAGGGCAATCAGATCAGCGATATCTCGCCTCTGTCCGCATTGAGTAATCTGGAGATGCTGAATCTTCACCGGAATCTGGTCAGTGACATCTCGCCCCTGCTGGGGTTCACGTCTCTCCAATCGCTCGATCTCCGCATCAATCCGCTGGATCAAGAGGCATACAATACGCACATCGATCAGATCCTGGCCAACAATCCCGGCATACGGTTTGTGCATGACCCGCGTTTTCACCGTTATATCACAATCGAATCCATCGCCGGAGGGTGTGTCACCAAGCCCGGTGAGGGAACGTTCAGCTACGAATTCGGCGAGATCATTGAGTTGGCTGCCGAGCCTGACCCATGCTTCGCGTTTGCCGGCTGGTCCGGCAGTTACCACGGCACAGCGAATCCCATGGAGTTCCTTGTGGACCAGGACTACACGGTTCGCGCGAATTTCCTGAGCCTCTTGGACGCCATCTGCGTCGATGACGATGCCGCCGGCGATCCCGGGCCGGGCGACGCAACTTTGAGCGATCCGCAGGAAGACGGCACGGCCGAGCATCCGTTCGACAGCATCCGTAAGGCCATCGAGGTGGCCGCCGAAGGCGCCTCGATCCTCGTTGACGCCGGGACCTACCGCGAGAGCATCGACCCTCTCGGCAAGAACCTCCACCTCATGGGAATGGCCCCGAACGATCCGAACAGGGTCTCTTGGCCTGTCCTCGAAGGTGCCGGCGCCGGCCCGATCGTACGCTTCAACAGCGGCGAGGGGCCCCAGTGCTTGCTGATGGGCTTTGTCATCACGCAAGGCAAGGGGCAAACGGCCGGGGCAATTCTGTGTGACGGAGCCAGTCCGACCGTCGCCAACTGCCTGATCGTCGGCAACCGCGCGACCGACCCACCCGGGGCCGTCATATACTGTCAGGACAGCCAGGCCGTCCTGACCAACTGCACCATCGCCGACAACTGCACCGGTCCGGAGGGCGCGGCCCTGATGCTCATCGACAGCGATGTGACCGTGCTCAACTCGATCCTCTGGAACGACAGGATGAGCAATGAGATTCTCGCCACAGGCACGAGCGATCCCAACATCCAGTATTGCGGCGTTCGCGGCTGGTGGCCGGGTTGGGGCAACATCCACCACGACCCGCTGTTCGCGCGTCCCGGCGTCTGGATCGATTCGGATGACCCCAACCAAGCCTGCGGCCCCGAAAACCCCAAGGCAATCCTGATGGACGGAGACTATCATGTGAAATCTCAGGCCGGTCGGTGGGACCTGGACTTGAGGGACTGGGTCCGGGATGAGGTCACCAGCCCATACATCGATGCGGGTCTTCCCGCCAGTCCGGTCCGGTGCGAACCCGCGCCCAACGGTGACCGCATTAACGTGGGCGTCTACGGCGGCACCCCCGAGGCCAGCAAGAGCCGCTCCAGCCCGCTTGTGCCTTAGGAGCGTCCCCGCCGTCCGTTGCGATGTGGCGATGAAAGCGAAGATTCTCCTTGACACCAGTCGAACATCCGATATACTGGAGAGAAATACACGGAGGAATGCTGGACACGACTTGAAGAAGTGGGAGAAGCGCAATATGCGTTGCCTCCCCGGGCCGGGGCATTGTCTTCTTTTGGCTATTGTACTGAAGACAAGGCATTGTGGAGAGAGGGAATATGTGGAGGATGCTTCTTGTACTCGTAGTAACGTCCCCTTGGGCCCGCTCCGCGCGCGCGGAAGAGCCGGTCCATTTCGCGGACCCCAATCTCAAAGCCGCTGTGGAGCAGCAACTGTGGATTTCGGACCCCACGCCAACAGACATGCTCAACCTGACGGAACTCAGTTGCCTTCGGGAGTGGGGTGCCGAGGCCAATGGTATCGTAGACCTCACAGGCTTGGAGTATGCAACGAATCTGCAATCACTGAATCTGCGCATGAATCGGGTCAGCAACCTGTCGGTCTTATCCGCTCTGACGAACTTGGAGTCACTGGACATCTCGTGGAACCGCGTAGTCAGTGATCTGTCGCCGCTGTCCGGTCTAACTAACCTGAGATACTTGAATCTTCACGAGAATGCCATCAGCGATCTCGCGCCGTTGTCCGGTCTGAGCAATTTAGACACGCTGATTCTTCGCTTCAATGAGATTAGCGACATCTCACCTCTTTCCGGCATGACGAGTCTGCGGGATCTCGATCTTGGCGGCAATCGGATCAGCAGTCTGGGGCCGCTGTCCTCATTGAACCAACTATCGACGCTGTTCCTCTGGCGCAATGACATCGGCGACCTCACGCCGCTGTCCAACATGGTGGACATGATTGCTCTGGAACTGGATATGAACCACATCAGCGACATCTCCCCATTGTCCGCTTTAAGCAATCTGCGGGACTTGGATCTTGCGAGCAACAAGGTCAGTGATATCTCACCATTATGCGCGCTGACATCACTTATGTCCCTTAACCTGCGAAATGACCCTTTACCGCAGGAAGCCTACGATGTCCTGATCCCGTTGATCGCTGCAAACAACCCGCGCATACGCATCGAACATGATTTGCATGCAGAGCGTCTCCTCTCAACTTCATCGACGTTCGGAGGTTCGGTTGTCGATCCCGGAGAGGGCGAGTTCCTCTACGAACACGAAACCTTAGTCCGCCTTGAGGCCAAGCCGGACCCGGGCTTCGTGTTTGCCGGCTGGTCCGGGACGTACCTGATGCCGCTGAACCCCACCTATATCACCATGAATCAGGATTACCAGATGCACGCGACTTTCCTGAGCGTGCTCGAGACGCTGTACGTGGACAATGATGCCTGGGATGATCCCGGCCTGGGGTGCGCGGCGCAGAGCGACCCGAACGAGGACGGCACAGCCGAGCATCCCTTCGACCGCATACAGGAGGCTGTTGAGGTTGCCGGCGAAGGAACCACGATCATCGTTCGTCCGGGGACCTACCGCGAGAACATCGACTTTCTGTATAAGAACGTCCGCCTGATCGGCGGGGACCCGAACGATCCGAACAGGGCCTCTTGGCCTGTCCTCGAAGGTGCGGGCGCCGGCCCGGTGGTACGCTTTAACAGCGGCGAAGAACCGGACTGCATGCTCACTGGCTTTGTCATCACGCAAGGCAAGGGCCAGTCGGCCGGAGCGATTCTGTGTGACGGGGCCAGTCCGACGATTGCCCATTGTCTGATCGTTGGCAACCGCGCGACCGACCCAGCCGGGGCCGTCATATACTGTCAGGACAGCCAGGCCGTCCTGACCAACTGCACCATCGCCGACAACTGCACCGGTCCGGAGGGCGCGGCCCTGATGCTCATCGACAGCGATGTGACCGTGCTCAACTCGATCCTCTGGAACGACAGGATGAGCAATGAGATTCTCGCCACAGGCACGAGCGATCCCAACATCCAGTATTGCGGCGTTCGCGGCTGGTGGCCGGATTGGGGCAACATCCACAAAGACCCGCTATTCGCCCAACCTGGCGTCTGGATCGATCCGGATGACCCCAATGAAGCCTGCGGCCCCGGAAACCCCAAGGCAATTCTGATGGGTGGAGACTATCATCTGACGTCCCAGGCCGGTCGGTGGGACCCGGACGCAACGATATGGGTGCAGGATGAAGTCACCAGCCCGTGCATCGACGCCGGGGACCCAGGC
>CBFDDG010000072.1:0-13290 GCA_965603505.1 uncultured Phycisphaerae bacterium
CCCACGGCCGTTTTTGCCGCCCTGCAGAGGATAGAAGGGGTCCGCAATTTCTGCCTGGAAGTGCACCAGGATTACGAGTTGTCGGATCGCGCCCGCGTGATTGTCGGGCTGGAAGACGGTGCGAGCCTGACGGCCAAGGAGATCTCCGACCGGATACGCGGGCAGGTGCGCGTGACGTTGGAAGTCGCTCTCGCCTCGGTCGACGAGATCCGCAAACGGACTGTGATTGAAGGCCGGCGCAAGCCCGTGCTTGTGTTTGACCGCCGGACGGAAAGGAAGGAAGAACGGATCTGCCATGAAACGGCCTGAAGTGATACTCAACGGCAATGATTTGACGGTCGACGATATTGTTGCGATCGGCATCGGCGACAAGGGCGTGGCACTGGACCCGTCGGCGCTGGAGCGATGCCGCCGCAGTCGTGCATTCCTCGAGCGGGAAGTGTCGGCCCGTCGGATCATCTACGGAGTCAATACCTCCTTCGGTCCCATGTGCAACAAGATCATCGGCGACGATGATCTGGGTGCTCTGCAGGTGAATCTGATTCGCAGCCACGCGGCCGGCCTGGGGGATCCTCTGAAATACTATATTGCCCAGGCTGTTCTGGTGGTACGCCTGAATACGCTGGTCAAGGGCTACAGCGGCGTCCGTGTGGAGCTGCTCGAACTGATGCAGGATATGATCAACGCGGGCATTGCCCCCTACATTCCGGAGTGCGGAAGCGTCGGGGCTTCGGGCGATCTGGTGCATCTGGCGCATGTGGCTCTGGCCATCATCGGCGAGGGGGCGGTCTACCACAAAGGCCAGTTGACAACCGCCAAGGAGGCGTTGAAAGCCGAGGGCCTGAAACCCAGCCGACTGAGTTTCAAAGAGGGCCTGGCCCTGATCAACGGGACCAGTGCCATGACCGCCCTGGCGGCGTTCGCCCTGTTCGGGGCCAGGAAACTGCTGTCGCTGAGCTGTGTGACGGCCGCGTTTGCGCTCGAGATTTTTGGCGGGATCGACGATGCCTTCGATGAGGACCTGCACCGGGTCAAGCCGCACCCCGGTCAGCAACGCGTCGCAGAGACGATTCGTCGGCTCTACGACGGCTCGCAAAACATCACCCTCCGAAAGGATATTCATGACCGCATCCGCGGGGCGAATGCGGAACGGACCTCCTTCGAAACGGATATTAACGTCCAGGACGTGTATTCCATTCGCTGTACGCCTCAGATCCTCGCGCCCGTCCAGGAGACCGTCGAGCAGGTAACCAAGACGGTCACCATAGAGGCCAATTCCGTCAATGACAATCCCGTGGTCATTCCGGAGAAGGAGAAAGTGATCCACGGGGGCAACTTCCACGGGCAGAGCATCGCGTTTGCGATGGATTCCCTGTGCATGGCGGTGGCCGAAATGGGCACGCTTTCGGAGCGGCGGATCAATAAGCTGCTCGACAAGCACCTCAACGAAGGCTTGCCCGAGCTCCTGATTGCCGGGAAGGTGGGGCTGACGATGGGATTCATGGGGGCCCAGTATGTGGCCACGTCAACCACGGCCGAGAATCGGCATCTGGCGAATCCCGTGGGAACGCTGTCAATTTCGTGCAATGCCTCGAACCAGGACGTGGTCAGCATGGGGACCGTGGCGGCGCGAAAGGCCTTCAAGGCGGTGAGCAACGCCAAGCATATCCTCACGGTGGAAGTGCTCGCCGATTTGCAGGCGTTGTCGTTTCGCAACGCCCCCGGTCTCGGGGACGGATGCCGTCGCATCTACGAATTGCTCTCGCAGCACTTTGAGGTTTACGACAACGGCAGGATCTTCCACGATGAACTCGTGAGGTTCCGCAAATTGCTCTTCTCCAGTCAGTTGTTTGATGATCTCACGGTGTACTACGATGGAGGACCCACGCGATGAGCCTGCCCGAGGATACGGAGGCTTACATGCTTCACCGCCCGCCTCTGCGATTGGTGCAGCGGCTCCTGTGCGTCGACGGGGACTATGCCGAAGCCCAAACGACTCTGAATGTCGGGGATGTCGGCGTCGGCGCGGATGGGAAAGTTGAGGCGGCGGTTCTTTTCGAGCTCGTAGCGCAGACCTATGCGGCCGCCAAGGGATATCGGGATCGACTCAGTGGCAAGCCGACCTCGCTCGGATATCTTGTGGGCGCCAGCAACTTCCAGATAGAACGCGTGCCCTCCGCGGGACAGCGGCTCCTGATCAAGGTCGAATCTTCCTGCTCATTCGAGGATTTCTACGTTCTCGAGGGACAGGTACTCTGCGACGGCCATGTGGCAGCGAGTGGGGCCCTCAAGATCTGGGTGCAGCCCCAGACGAAACAGCCGAGGCAGTGAACGGGCCACTTCGAAACAGCGGGATACTGCTGGTGTGCATATCATTTTGGGATGACGATTGAACTTCTTCAGCCGGACAAACGCAAACCTCCTGGAGCAAACGGCCCAGCGGATCTATCGGATTGGGGCGCGCCGACGATACGCGCTCACGATCTGCCTGGCGGCTCTGGCCCTGATGGGTACGCTGCTTGCGACGCAGATACCCATGCAGGAGGATATTGCCGTGATGCTCCCGGACGGAGATCCGACATTTGTCCGCAGCTACCGCTTGCTTGAGGCGGCGCCCTTCACCCGGAACGTTCTCATTGACCTGGAGGCGGAGGAGCCGGATCAGGTCCCCTTGTTGATCGAGGCGGCGGAGCGCTTGAGCGAGCGGCTCGAGCCTCCCATGATCTCACGCGTGATCGGTGGCATGCCGATGGAAACGGGCGCCGACCTGCTCGACTGGCTCCACGCGCATATGCCGCAGTTGTTCACCGAGCAAGACGCGGCGGCCCTGGCCGCGAAGGTCACGCCGGAAGAGGTGGCCAAAACGCTGCAAGACAATCTCAATGCCCTCATGGGGCCGGAGGGGGTATGGCTAAGGAAGTGGCTCGGCAAGGACCCGCTCGGATTCCGAAATCAGGCGTTCCGGAAACTGGGGGCCGTGGCCATGCTCCCCGATGCCCGGATCGAAGGCGGGTTCCTCGTGGACCCGACCGGCAGGCACACTCTGCTGATCGCCGAGACGCCGGTCTCGATGGGCGATTCTCACGCGGGTGAAGAATTGCTGCTGTACCTGGATAAAGTGATCTCGGAGACCCTACCGGAGGCGATCCGCGCGCATGTCGTGTGCGCCCACCGCTATACGGTCGCCAACGCCCGCACGATCAAGCAGGATTTGCTGGTGGTCTTCGCGGTTTCCTGCATCGGCCTTTCAGCGATCTTCCTGCTGTTGCTGCGTCACTGGCGGGCCGCATTCGTCTTTATGGTTCCGCTGTTGGCGGTGCTTGCAGGTGTGTTATTGACCGCGGGGCTCTTTCGCCGGATTTCGGCCATAACAGTGGGTTTCGGGGCCGTTCTGCTGGGGATTTCCGTGGACTACGGCCTGCACGTGTTCTTTACTCTCCGTCGAGAGCAATCCGATCCGGCGGTACGCCTGGGCCGTCTGGCCGTGCCCGCCGTTGTGTCTTGCGCAACGACCATCGGTGTGTTTGTCGTGCTACTGTGGTCCGGCATCCCGATCCAACGTCAACTGGCCGTCTTTGCGATCGCCGGCCTCGCCACGGCCTTGGTTCTCGCCTTTGTATGGCTGCCGCCCTGGGTGGCCGGCGGCAGGCAGAATCACCGAATTCCTCTCCCATCCCTCGACGGGAGAAGACGGAATTGGATTGTAGCCGGCTGGGCCGCCCTGATTCTGCTCTCGCTGCCCCTGTGCTGCCGCGTTCAGTTCGATGGCGACCTCCGCAGCGTGGGCGTGACCCCTGAGGACGTGCTCGCGGATGAGTACCGTGTGCGCGACGTATGGAGCGATCCGCGCGGCCGGGCCCTGGTGGTTGTCCGATCTGCGGATGCCGAGTCTGCGCTGCAAACGAACGAACAGGTCTATGCCCAGTTGGCCGGCCTCTGGGGTCCGGGCGAGCTGGTCAGCCTGGCGCCGCTGTTGCCCAGTCGTGCCACGCAGTCGGCCAACCTGGTCCGGTGGCGGCAGTTCTGGCGGAACGGACGCTTCGAGCAGTTGCGGCAGACCCTGGACGAGCAGGCCCCAAAGTTTCACTTCTCACAAGGCACGTTCGAGCCGTTTTTTCAGTGGGTGCACGAGGAACGGGAGCCTTTCGACGTCGCGGAGCTGAAGCAGACCGCAGGATTGCTGTTGGAACCGCTGTTCATGCGGCAGGAGCAGGGTCTGGGCCTCATTAATCTCGTGCCCGATAACGAGCAGACCGTGGAGGTTTTCGGCACATCAGGCTCACGTCTGCCGCCGGGTGTTGAAATGGTCTCACAGAGCCGGTTCGCCGCCATCCTCCAGCAATCGCTGGAGCGTGACTTCCGGCGGTTTCTTCTCAGTGCGGCAATTATGGTCGTGCTTGTGCTGGCCGTGGCGCTTCGGCGTGTGCCGCAGGTCGTCCTGAGCCTGCTGCCGGCCGTCACCGGCCTGGTGGTGATGCTCGCGATCATGGCGCTGCTGGGCATGAAGGTGAACCTGTTCAACATGGCTGCCAGCGTCCTTGTCGTGGGGCTTAGCATCGACTATGGTATATTCATGGTGCGGCGGATACACGAGCCGAACGAGGCGACGGATCTGGCCGTCGTTGCCTCGGCTCTGACGACGCTCAGCGGCTTCGGCGCCCTGTCGCTGGCCCACCATCCGGCGATGTTCTCCCTTGGCATTACCGTCGTTTTGGGTATCATTCCTTCTATGATCTGCGCGCTGGTTGTAGTACCCGCCCTGCAGTACCGTGGTTTGGCAGACTGAGGCAGTGATGCGTACGTTACGAGAAGAAATCATGGCATGTGCCAGCACACCCGTCCGGACCCTGGAGTCGGAGGGGAGCTATGAACTAACGTTCTGTTTTGATGATGCCTTCACCGGTTTTCAGGGCCATTTTCCCGGGCATCCCATCCTGCCGGCCTTTGTGCAGTTGCTGGCGGGACAGGGTGCGCTGCAGATCCGCAGTGCTCGGAACTGGAGCCTGCGCAGGGTCGACCGGGGCAAGTTTCTCAAGACGATCCAGCCCAATCAGCCTGTGACGATCCGCTGGCAGGAACAGCCGCTGGCCGATGATGGCCTGCGATGCAGTTTTACGCTGTTGGTGAACGATGACAAAGCGGCCCTCTTCAGAATCGACTTTGCCCCAGAGGAAGACCACCATGCGTAAATCGTACTTTCCTGTCGTGGTCGATGCCCCGGCCCCACTGTGCCTGACCGTGCGACGACACGTCAGGTTCGAAGAGGTGGACTCTATGGGCGTTGTCTGGCATGGCCGCTATCCCAGCTATTTCGAGGACGGGCGGGTGGCTCTGGGACATCGGTATGGGATCAGCTACAGTGATTTCATCCGCGAGCAGATTCCCGTGCCCGTGCGGCAGATGCAGGTCAATTACCATCAGCCATTGCAGTTTGAAGAGGAATTCGAGGTCAAGACGCTCCTGCACTGGTCGGACGCCGCACGCATCAATTTCGAATACGAGATTCGCAACGCCCACGGGCAATTAGCATGTACGGGCTGTACGGTGCAGTTGATGCTCGACCGCGATCTGAACGTCCTTCTCGCGCCACCGCCGTTCTTTGCCGCCTTTTTGAAGAGATGGAAGCAGGGGGAACTGGCTTGAACGCAGTGCACGTGGTGGACATAGGGGTAGTGACGGCGCTGGGCCAGGGCGTAGAAGCCTTATGGGATGGTCTTTCGGCGGGACGTACGGGGCTTGCCCCCGTGCGGCGATTCGCCACGGATTGCTACGTCTCCAACTTGGCCGGCTGCATCCGCGCTTTGGACGCCGAGCGTCCGGACTCGCGGTTGGACGCATTGGTGCAGATGCTCTTCGATGGGCCCCGCTCAATTCCGACGGACACGATGCTGTTCACCGCGACGACGAAAGCCGGGATCGACCAGTTGGAGCGCTCGGTGCGCAAACAGAGTACCGCGCTGGACAGGATTCTTGGCCACCAGGTGACGGATTTGATAGGCGACCGACTGGGCCTGAAAGGGGCACGGCGCAACATCAGTGCGGCGTGTGCATCCGCCACCATTGCGCTTGCGTTAGGCGCCTCGTGTATCGAGCAGGGCGAGGCCGAATCGGTTCTGGTGTGCGGGATGGATCTGGTCTCGGAATTTGTTTTCTCCGGCTTCTCCGCCCTGCACGCCCTGTCTGAGAGCTTGTGTCGTCCGTTTGACGTGGACCGAGACGGCTTGCTCCTGGGGGAAGGAGCGGCCTTTCTGCTGCTGGAAAGCGAACGCCGCTGTCGGCAGGCAAGGCATCGCAGTCTCGGTCGTATTGCCGGCTGGGGCATCGCCTCGGACGCCCACCACATCACGGCGCCGTCAAGAACCGGTGAGGGCCTGATCCTGGCGAGTCGCCAGGGGCTGGGTCACGCCGGACTGGCGCCGGCCGACGTTGCGGCGGTTAATGCGCACGGAACGGGATCGGTGTATAATGATGCCATGGAACTGACCGCTCTCAATACGCTCTTCGACCCGTTGCCGCCATTTCACTCCGTCAAAGGAGCGATCGGCCACACCATGGGGGCGTGCGGGGCCATTGAGACGATTGTGGGGCTGTGCAGCCTGGAGCGTCAGTGCATCCCCCCGACGGTAGGGCTGCAGACGCTCGAACCAAACGGCCGGGCTTGCGTATCTTCAGAGGTACAAGCGATCTCCGGCGACTACCTGCTGACCACCAATTCCGGCTTCGGTGGTGTCAACGCGAGCATCGTTCTGCAAAGGAGCGCCGAATCGTGAGGCTGGACATCAAGGGAATCGGGTGGGTGACCCCTTCAGGCATCGGCAGCGGACAACCCGATGAGGCGCTTGTCCTCGGGCCCGGAAAACTGCCGGCTCTGAAGAGCAGACTGTTCCTGGGGAAGCCCCATCCCCGATTCGGCCGCTTCGATCTGTACGCCAAAGCCGGGTTCGGAGCGATCGCGCTGGCGATGAGAAGTGCGGGACTGGATCAGTGGGAGCAGAAGAGAGCCATCGGTCTGGTCGCAGGCACGCGCCGAGGCTGCCTGGCGGCGGACCTGGCCTACTTCGAAACCGCGGCGTTCCACGGCGGGGCCATGGCCAGTCCCAACCTGTTTGCGTACACGCTGTCCAGCACCGTGCTCGGTGAAGCCTCCATCCAGTTCGGTCTGACCGGTCCGAGCTTCGTGATTGACGACTCCGAGGGACACTTGGCCGGAATCCACGCCGCCCTGGACCTGATGCGCTGGGGGCTCTGTGAGACCGTGGCGGCGGGCTGGTGTGATGTGGACTCCGGGATCAGGAGCGGCAACGCACGGGAGTCGTGTGGGGCCGTGTTCGTTCTGCTGGCCAGGAATTCGGACGCAGGCTCCTGGCAATGGAATGGTGGAGAATTGACGTTCGGGGCGGAGCGGATCAACGATCTCGCGGACTTGGCCCGTATCGTTCTGAAAGACAGGCATTCGAATGAGTAGGACACGATCTTAGAGTCCGATGTATAGGCGGTTCTGAATGATGAAAATGAAACTGATTTATCCGACGTGGCCCAAGCTGGAGCGCCAGACCACGTTCCACTTGCCGCCGCACGGCCCGGCCGTTTTCGCGGCAACCGTGCCGGACGATGTGGAGATCATCTTTGAAGATGATAACGTGCAGGATGTGAATTTCGATGAGCAGGTGGATCTGGTCGCCATCTCGACCATGCTGACGTCCCAGCTTCCGCGAGCCTTCGAGATCGCGGATACCTTCCGGTCGAAGGGGCTGCCGGTTATCTTTGGCGGGATCTCGACCATGCTCCACAGCGCGGAGGTGGCTCAGCACGCCGACGCCATGTTCCTGGGGGAGACGGAAGGACGCTTCGGGCAGGTGATCGAGGACTTCAAGGCGGGACGGCTCAAGCCGGTGTACGATTTCATGGCCGATCCGCCGCCCACGGAATGGATCGGTCCGGCCCGCCGGGATATTCTGCATCGCGACCTCTACAACTATCGCGGCGTGCAAATGGTGGATCTCGTGCACGCCTCACGAGGCTGCAAGTTCAACTGCTTTCCCTGCTGCAGCGCGTTTCTGGGCGGCAGGCAGTTTCGCCCCCGTCCGATCGACAAGGTCATCGAGGAGCTCGAGCAGATTCCCAATAACCGGCTCTTTGTTGTCGATAATTCCTTGGCGCAGGACCGGGACTGGCTGGTGGAACTGTTCCACGCCATGAAGCCGCTGAAGAAGAAGTGGGTCTCGCATCCGATCTTTTACGACGAGGACATTATTCGCCTGGCGGCCGAAGCCGGATGTTGGTATGTGTACCAAGCCGTGTTCGATACATCGGACGTGATACGGAATCGCATTCGCATGTTACAGGACAACGGCATCGGCGTCGAAGGCACGGTGCTGCTCGGTGTGGATGACCACGATGTGGACTACATCAAGCGGCTCGTGGAGTTCCTGTGCGAGATTCATCTGGATGTCGCGGAGTTTACGATCTTGACGCCATTCCCCCACACGCCAATCCGCGAGCAGTTGGAGCGGGAAGGGCGGATCCTGCACAACAATTGGATCGACTATACCGTGGGCAAGGTGGTGTTCCAGCCGAAGAAGATGTCCGTCGATGAGTTGCAGGCCATGTACGAGTACGCCTGGGACACCTTCTACGCGGATGCCGGGTACCAGCTCCGCATGGGCCAGTTGTTCCAGCGGGTCATTGAGCGAGAGATGGCGGATGGGACCTATCGCCGGTACAACCCACGCATCAAGCGCCGGTTTCAAAGCAAGGAGTTGAAAAGCACGTGAGCCGAGTCTTCCTGATATCTGCGAATACCTGCTGCGCACCCTATCCGGTGTATCCTTTGGGGATGGCGACCGTGGCCGGCGCCTTGATCAGCGCCGGCCATCAAGTCCGTCAATTTGACTGGTTGGCGGCCGATCGGGATCCGAAGTTGCTGGAGCAGGCCATTGCTGCATTTGGCCCGGACGTGGTTGCCGTGTCGATCCGCAACGTCGACCACGCTGATTCCATGGCCGCCTTCGATGATACGTGGGAGTTGAAGGAGGCTCGGGATGTGGTCGCGCTGGTCCGCCGTCTTACGAGCGCTCCGGTGATCATTGGTGGATCGGCGGTCTCGATGATGCCGGAGTGCGTGCGGGAATACGTCGGTGCCGATACGGCCGTGGTGGGTGAGGGAGAACTCTGCATCGTCGATGCCGTGGAAGGTGTGTTGCGCGGTCAGCCCATTCCGGCCGCTTGGCCCGTCGCGCACGAGCGGCTGTGCGGGGCTCGTCAGAGCTCGCCCTGCTTCGATTCATCGCTGATTACGTTCTACTGGGAGAAGAGTGGAATCGTCGGTGTTCAGAGCAAGCGCGGCTGTCCGTACCACTGCTGTTACTGCAGCTACCCCGACCTGGAAGGCGCCCGGTTTCGGCCCCGTCCCGTGGAAGCGGTCATCGCGGACATCGAGCGCCTCAAGTGCGATTTTGGGGTCGATACGATCTTCTTTGTCGATTCCGTATTTAACGATCCAGAGGGGCATTATCTTGAATTGGCGGAGGCGCTGGCCGTGCGGGACCTGGGCGTGAAATGGGCCTCCTATATGTCTCCTCGGGCAATCACCAGAGAGGCCGTGGCGCTCTGTAAGCGGGCCGGTCTCTACGCCGTGGAGCTCGGCACCGACGCCGCTTCCGACACCACGTTGGAGGCGATGCGTAAGCCTTTCCGGTGGGCGGATGTCGAACGCATGAATCAGATGCTCGTACAGTCGAAGGTTTGCTGTGCGCATTTCATCATCTTCGGCGGGCCCGGGGAAACGGCCGTGACGGTCCGTGAGGGTCTCGATAACATCGCGCGCCTCGAGCATTGTGTTGTCTTCAGTTTCTCGGGGATCCGGGTCTATCCGGGGACGGCCCTTCACAAGCGTGCCCTCGCCGAGGGCGTCTTGCAGGAAGCCGACCCGTTGTTCGAGCCGGCTTACTATATCTCGCCCGCCGTGGACAAGACCTGGATGGACCGCCACGTGACGGAGTCCTGGGCCGGTCGGCAGGATCGGGTGTTCCCGCCCCAGCGAGGGCACCGCGTCGTGGCGATGCTCCGTGCCTCCGGATGGAAGGGCCTGCTCTGGGAGTGTATGATCAAATTTCCGCCGGATGAGGTCTCGCAAATCGCGGAAGGGTAGGCACCGGATGGAGATGGATACACAACGTGTTCTGCTGATTCACCCGCTGGGCTATGACGCACAGGCGGCGAATCGTGACATTTCCCGTATGGCCAATCTCATGCCGCCGCTGGGTCTGGCCGGCATCGCGGCCTACCTGGAGCAGCACGGCCTCCGCGCGGACATCATCGACTGTTTCGCTCATCCGGATTCGGATGGCATGATCGATGAATACGTGCGCCGATATCACCCTCGGTTCCTGGGGGCGACCTGTACGACGGCGGGCTTTCTCGATGCGGCCCGCATCTTTCGCCGGATCAAGGAATTCAGCCCCGACACCTGCTGCGTTGCCGGCGGACCTCACGTGTCGGCTTTGCGCGAGAGGATCGTGCGAGACTATTCCGAGGTGGATTACGTCGTGGTCGGCGAGGGAGAGCAGGCCCTGCGCAGCCTCATGGAGGCCGACGGCAAGCCCGCTGGCATTGCCGGGCTCGTATACCGTGACAACGGACAAGTTGTCTTTTCCGGCGTTCAGAAGAAGTTGCTCGATCTCGATTCGCTTCCGTTACCCGCCTACAACAAGCTCGAAGGGTTTCCCAGACAGTACCAGTTGCCGATTTTCAACTATCCGAAGACGCCGAACACGAGTTGCATTTCGAGCCGGGGCTGCCCTTATCAGTGCAGCTACTGCGACCGTTCGGTGTTCCGGCGCAGCTTTCGATACAATTCCGCCGAGTATCTCTATCACCACGTGTGTTCTCTCAAGGAACAGTTTGGCATTCGGCACATCAACTTCTACGACGACCAGTTCACGTTCAACCGGGAGCGCGTGGTGGCCTTCTGCCGGCGAATGATCGATGGGCCGCTGGGTGTGACGTTCAACTGCGCCGTACGGGCCGAGCATGTGGATCCGGAATTGCTTGCCCTGATGAAACGGGCGGGCTGTTGGATGATCAGCCTGGGAATCGAGACGGGTGACCCGGACCTGTTGGCCCAGCACCGCCAGAACGCGGACTTGGAGTTGATGAGTCGGACCATTCACAACATCCACGGGGTGGGCATCCGTGTCAAGGGGCTCTTCATGATCGGGTTGCCGGGAGAGACGGAACAGACGTTTGGCCGGACGATGAAGTATGTGTTTTCTCTGCCCATAGACGACCTCAACGTCGCCAAGTTCACGCCCTTTCCCGGCTCGCCCCTGTATGAGAACATCCACGCGCTGGGCCAGTTTGAGGAGAACTGGGAGAAGATGGACTGCATGAATACGGTGTTCGTGCCGCACGGCATGACTGTCGAGCAGTTGGAAACAATGTTGTATAAGTTCCACAAACGCTACTATACGCGTCCGAAGACCCTTTGGAATTTCGTGAGCATGGTGTGGAAATCGCCGGACAGTTGGAAGCGGTTCCTGGCCAACGCCGGTAGTTTCCTGAGGTTTGCCTGTGCGAACCGCCGAATCGTTGGACAAACGTGAGATCGTGTGCGCCGTGGGGCAGATTGCCGTCGTCATCCCCGTCTACAATCAGCCCGGCCGGCTCCGAGAGGTCGTCTGTCGGTGCCTGGAGGTGTGTCCACGGGTCCTCGTCGTGGATGACGGCAGCGACCGGGAAGTGGCTTCCTCTCTGGCGGACCTGCCCGTCGAGGTGCTCCGTCACGAGATCAACCGGGGCAAGGGGGCGGCGATCAGGACTGCCGCGCGCCGTCTGCGCGAACAGGGGGCCACACACATGATCACCCTCGATGCCGACGGCCAGCACTATCCCGAGGATCTGCCCCGACTCATTGAGGCCATTCGCGAGCATCCCAAAGACCTGGTCATCGGCGTGCGGGACTTCGCAGATACAGCCGTGCCCGGGAGTTCCCGGTTCGGTCGGGCCTTCGGCAATTTCTGGGTACGACTCCAGACGGGCACCAGAATACACGATATCCAGAGCGGCTTCCGCGCCTATCCGATTTATCTGTTGGAGCGTTTGTCCTGTCGTTCGCAGGGTTACGCCTTCGAGGTCGAGGCCGTAGTACTCGCCCTGTGGGGTGGAGCAAAAGTGCATGAGGTGAACGTGCGGGTGCACTACCCGCCGGCCGAGCACCGCAATTCTCATTTCCACAAGCTGCGCGACAATGCACGACTGGTTCTACTGAACACGCGCCTGACCTTGCGGGCCCTGGCCCCCTGGCCTCACCGCCAGATTGCCGGACCTGATGCGGAGGCGGCGATCACGGTCTGGCATCCGTTGCGTTCCATTCGGGCGTTGCTGACGGAGCGGGCGACGCCGCGGGAGCTGGCCTTCGCCGTGGCGCTGGGGATATTCCTTGGGGCCGTTCCGTTGATCGCCTGTCACACCTTGGCCATCCTCGTTGCCGCGGCGTTGTTGCGGTTGAATCGTGTGGCCGCCGTGGCGGCCAGCCAGCTCTGTATGCCGCCCGTCGTACCGGCCCTGTGCATTGAGATAGGGCACCTCATGCGCTATGGCCGTTTCCTGACGCTCCAGAGCGTTCACAGTCTTCGCGACGCCTCTTTTCTCGAACTGGGGTATATGGGCCTCGAAGGCCTGTTGGACTGGTTTATCGGGTCGCTCGTGGTCGGGACGGTCTTGGCACTGATATTGGGCTCGTTTACCTACGCCGCCGCGCGAGTGCTGCAGAGGGTCCGAAATGCATTCTGAGTCTCAGAAGGCGACGGTTTCGAACGCCCAATGGGATTCGCGCAGCGTGGGCAAGCGCTGGCAGTTCGCCTTCTTCGCCGTGCTGATCCGAATGGGGGGGCGCTGCTTGGCCTACCTGTGTATGTACGTGGTCGTCGCGTGGTACGTGCTGTTTCGCCCATTCGTGCGCCGTCGCTGCCGATACTACCTGAACCGGCGTTTCCCCGAGGTCAGGAATCCGCTGGTGCGGTTGTGGCACGATTACCGTCGCATTGAAGCCCTTGGTGAATCACTGATTGACCGTGCCGCCTATGGTTTCCTCGGGCCCAAGGCCCTGCACGTGGACTTCCCGGAAGGCCTTCGCCTGCGGGAGCTGGTGGAGGAAGGCCGGGGCTTGATCCTACTCAACAGTCACGTTGGGTGCTGGCAGGTGGCCATGTCCGCGTTCAGTTATCTTCGCACGCCGGTGAGTATCGTCATCCACCAGCGGGCCGCCGATATTGATCCGCGATGGTTTCA